>JBILDK010000102.1:0-8141 GCA_044352625.1 Planctomycetota bacterium | reverse complement strand
CATCCTTGGCCAGTTCCAGGATCTGGTTGATGGTATTGGCGGCACCGCCGAGCAGGAACAACGCCACCAGGCACGGCCACACCAGGGTCCAGTCGGTGTGGTGATTGCCTTCAACCACGATGGCCGCATAGCCGGTGAACAAAGCCACCACGGTGATGCGGTATTTGGTCAGGACCAGGAGGTCCATGAGGAAGGTGGCGACGCGGCGCGGGCTCATGCCGGCGTTCCCGCCGGTAACTGCGCCGATTCCGACGCAGGCTCCTCGTACAGCCCATCATGCAGTGCCAACACCACGCTCATCAGCATGCCCATGCCCATGGCTTGATGGCCGAGCGCGATGAAGGGATGCGCCCCGACCAGCGCCGAGGCCAAGCCGAGCATGATCTGGACCCCCAGAAAAGTGGCCGACACTTGCAGTGCGAGGCGCTGACGCACGCCGCAACGGCTCGACCAGGCCACCGCATAGACGGCGACCAGCAGCGCCACCAGTCCCCACACCGGCCAGCGGTGCAGCCACTGGTGCAACCGCGCGTTCTCAAGCAGGTTCCACCCCACGCCCGCCTCGGCGACCCACAACGCAGGCAGCGCGCCCAGACCGAGACGCAGATCAGGGGGCAGCTGGTGCCGGCTGGAGGAAACCATGGCGCCGCTCACCAATTGCAACCATACCCACACGGCGGCACAGGCGAGCAGCGCCACCAGAGCGGCACGCCGCGGTGCGACCATGCCACTGGGCTGGAGCAGGCGCAACACCGACCAGAGCAGGCAGGACATGATCATCCCGGCATTGCCCTGGTGCAGGAACAGCCAACGCGTGTTGGTGCCCTCGGCCACGAGCAGGCCTCCGACCAGGGCCTGAACCACAATTAAAACGCAGACGATGCCAAAAGGCAGACCCACCGCGCGGCGCAGGTCGGCGCGGCGCAAGACCGTAGTCAGGCAGCCTGCTGCCAGCACGCCAACTAGCGCCGCGAGCAGGCGATGGCTCCACTCGGTGAGGAACATGCCGCGGAACTCTGCGCGATCCGCCGGGAGTCGTCCGAGATTCACCGGGGCCAGATCACCACGAACGACGCGCTCCTGGAGCCGAGCCTGATGCTCGAGGTAGGCCCCATGGGCAGCGTCCCAACCAGCCGCATTGAACGGCGGCAGCAGCGTGCGGTGCGTACCCAGGTCGATTACCGGCCAATGCGGAATGGCAACGCCGGAACCGGACAAGCGAACCCAGCCGCCCGCAGCGTTGAGCACAAAGACCAGGACGAACAGCACGCCTAGCCAGGACGCCAACAGGCGGCGGGACACGGAGGGCTCTGCGGATGCCGGGACGTCCATCAGATGCAACTCAGTGGCGCCCGGCCTGGTCGGCCACCGGGATCGGCGGCACCGTGGCGAAGTTGTACACCGGCGGCGGGCAGCTGGTGGCCCACTCGAAGCTCTGCTGCACGTCGTTGATCTGCCACGGATCGTCCACGACAACCTTCGGCTTGCGGTAACTGAGCAGCAACTGGCCCACGAACACCAGCGAAGCGACAAAGGTCAGCGCATAGCCCAAGGTCGAAATATGGTTGATGATCTTGAAGTCGGCGAAGAACACCGGCACGCGTCGCGGCAGGCCCAATGCTCCACTCAGGTGCATGGGCATGAACGCGAGGACGATGCCGACGAGCATGAACCAGAAGACAAAGCGCCCGGTGCGCTCATTGAGCATCCGTCCGGACATCTTGGGCCACCAGAAGTAGCACATTGCCATGAGCAGCATCACCGAACCTCCGACCATCGCGAGATGGAAGTGACCGACGACGAAGTAGGTGTCGTGGAGCTGGATGTCAGCTGGGACCATCGCGAGGACCAACCCACCCAACCCACCGAACACGAACATGCTGATGAAACCGCAGGCGAACATCATGGGCACGGTAAAGCGGATGGTGCCGCCCCACATGGTGGCGAGCCACGAGAACACCTTGATGCCGGTGGGAACGGCGATGGCCAACGACGCGTACATGAACCACGCCTGGAGGGCTGTGGGCATGCCGACCGAGAACATGTGATGGGCCCACACGGTGAAACCGAGCACGGTGATCGCGCCCACGGCCCACACCATGCCTATGTAGCCGAACACCTTTTTGTGACTGAAGGCGGCGATGACGTGGCTGATCGCCCCGAAGCCGGGCAGGATCATGATGTACACCGCCGGGTGGCTGTACGTCCAGAAGATGTGCTGATACAGCACCGGGTCGCCGCCGCGCGAGGCGACGGTGAAGGTGGTGCCAAAATTGCGGTCGAGCAACACCATAGTGACGGCGGCGGCCAATACCGGCGTGGCGAGCAACTGGATGATCGAGGTGAAGAACGTGGCCCAGGCGAACAGCGGCATCTTGCTCCAGGTCATGCCCGGCGCGCGCATATTGGCGATGGTGACGATGAAATTGATCGCAGCCAGGATCGAGGACATGCCCGCCAGATGCACCCCGAGGATCCACATGTCCTGACCCGGGTTCGAGCCCGCGCCCACCAAGGACAGCGGCGGGTAGGCCGTCCAGCCCGAGGAGGCGGCGCCACCCTGGACGAAGAAGCTTGCCATCATCAGGATGGCCGAGGGGATCAGGAGCCAGAAGCCGAAGGCATTCATCTTGGGGAAGGCCATGTCGCGGGCGCCGATCATCAGCGGCACGATGTAGTTGGCGAAGCCGACGAAGCCCGGGATCAACACAAAGAAGATCATCACCGACGCGTGCATCGTGACCATCTGGTTGTAGAGGTCACGGTTTTCGCTGAACAGACTGAACGGCGCATCCTTCCCGGCGAGGTGCGCCGCCTGGACCGCCTCCCACACCGCACCGGGCATGGCGAGCTGCACGCGGATCGCACCGGCTAGTGCGCCACCGAAGATGGCCATGATCAGCACTAGCCAGATATACATCATGCCGATCTTCTTGTGATCGACGGTGGTCAGCCAATCCATCACCCCGGTATAGCGCTTGATCTCGTAGTCTGCGGATGACATGGGCATTCCTCAGTGAACAGTGAGCGCGCGGTCGAGAGCGGCACGGGCGGGAGCGACAGCAGCGCGCATGGTGACTGCATCCTTGCCCTGGGGCGGCTTGCGGCACTGGCTCTCAAGGTTGAGCGCCACCCAGTAGCGCAGGGCGAAACGGGCGGCAGCGGAACCATCCTTGGCGAGATAAGACGCTACCGTCTCATCGAGGCCGGCGCCATCGCGTACCGCACCCCACACCTTGAGCACGCTGGCGCGGCGCTGCTGCAGGTCGGTCCACAGTGCAAACTGCTCTGGCTCGACCACCACCGCACTGATGAACATGACGCCATGGCCCTCGCCACACAGTTCGAAGCAATTGCCCTTGAACACACCGACCGTGTCAGGAGTGAACCAGGCGTTGGTGTAGCGACCGATGATCGCGTCTTTTTTCACCCCGAAGGAGGGCACATACCACGCATGGTTCACATCATTGGAGGTTATGTTGAGGATGGTCACCCGCCCCTTTTCCAGCACCAAGGGCTCCTGGTTTCCAACCACGTCCTGGCCGACCTCGATGTCGTCACGGAAGTAGCGGTAGTCCCAGGCGTACTTCTTGCCGTTCACCGCCACCACCAGGGCCTTGTCCTGATCGGGCGGGGGCAGCTCCATTTTCCACAGCAGCGACCACACCGGCACGCTCACCACCGCCAACGCGAGGCAGGGAATAGCGGTCCACACAATCTCCAAGGTGTGATTACCGGTAAACGTCGCTGGCTTGCGCCCGTCGGCACGTTTGCGGAACTTGAAGATGATGTAGATCAGAAGGACCTGGGGGAGGATTAAAAAAGGCAGAAACACCAGGACGTTGAACCACGTGTTGTAGGATACCGCCCGGGCGATGTCGCTGGCCGGGGTGAAGAACGAGTCGGTGATGCGATGGACCGGCCGCTTCTGCGCATCCAGGGCGAAGATGTCCGGGTGGAACGTGGCCACCGCCTTGTCGACAGTCATGCCGGCGATTTCGGGCTCTGTGCCCGGCTGCGGCACGGCTTCGACCGCATGGACGGCCAGCCCAAGGCACAGCAACAGAACGGCGAACAGGGACTTCATTGGCATCACCCCTTTGCCGCGGCGACCAGCCGGGCGGCGAGACGGTTGAGATCAGTGGCGCGCATCAGCGCCAGGGTCGGGTCGACAGTGGCCGCGAGGGCCTTGGCAAGGTCCGGTACGCCACCGGCACGGGCCGCGGTAAGCAGATCAGCGGCCAACGCCGGGCGCGAACGAGCCAGAGCGCGCAACGCAGCCAGACCTGCGCTGTCGCTGCTGTCGGCACCGGCCTCGGCCTGGTCGAGCCAGGCCACCACGGCACGGTCATCCACCGCTGCGGCCTGCTTGGCCATGACTCCGTAGACCGCAGGCGGCGGCACCACGGTGGCGGGATCGACCACGGCCTCGGCGCTGGCGGCACCCCCGGCAGCGGGGATCTGCTTGGCCACCTCAGGCGCGTCTACCTCGACATAGAACGAAGCGCCCGCCGGTTTGATCCAGCGTTCGCGGACGAAGTGCAACACTGCGTAACGGTCCGCTGGCGGCAGGTTGCGAAAGCCGGGCATGCCCACGCCATAGCCCTTGGACAGGACGTCGTACCACGCGTAGGGACCGTTGCCGAGGGGGTTTTTCATGGCCTCGGTGCGGAACAGGCGCGGCACCGGCTTGATGTTCGATGGGTTCGCGTCGCCATTGGCACCATGGCAGGAGGCACAGTTCTTACCGTACAGAATCTCACCCCGGTCCAGAACCTCTGGGCCGCGCGCGGCAATGAGCGCAGCGTGGTCGGGACCAGATGGCCCTTTGACCGGCATGGCGAATTTCGGCTCACCTTTGACATGCACCGCCCCGGTGCCGAGGTAATGGAAAAACACCCAACCCAGGCCGCCCATGATGGCCACCAGGCCAATGGTCCACAGGACCGGATGGGAGAACTCCCGTGGCTCCGGCGTATGCTGATCGTGCGCGTGGTTGCTCATGGCTGGCTTCAGTGCAAGTGCTCGGCGTTGACCACCGGCAGCAGATCGGGATCGGTATGAGCGAGGTGCCCATGGCGGCGCCAGTAGCGCAGGGCCAACAACAGCAGGCCACCGGCAAAGCCGGCCGCCACCGCCAATTCAGGGATGATGGCCAAGGACCCAGGGCCATTTGGCAGCACTGCCGGGGCGGTCAGCCAGATGACATCAAGCAGGCCACCAGCGAGAATGCTCGCCGCGGCCAGGGCCAGGGCCCACGAACAGGTCCGGGTGCGCTGGCTGAGCAGCAGCAGGAACGGAACCGGGAAGCGCAGCACGGCCTCCAGCATGAGCATATATTGCCAGCCGTTCTGGGTGCGGCGGAGCATGAAACCGGTTTCATTGTCAAAGCCGGCGAAGGCGATGATCAGATATTGCGCGAAGGCGATGTACGCCCACACGCAGGCCAGACCGATGGTCCAGGTGCCCAGGTCGTGCAGGGTATGGGCACGGATCACGCCCTTGAGGGGCCCGCGTGCCATCCACACCGCTACCAGCACGGTAAGGGCAAGGAACATCTGGATGCCACCGCACGCAGCGTAGAAGCCGGACATGGCCGAGACAAAACGCGTATCTAGGGCCAGCACCGTATCCCAGGTGAACAGCGCAAAGCTGTAGCCAAGACCGAGCATGACCACGACCGCCAGGCCGGGCTTGCGTCCGGTACCACCGACGAACAGCGCGCGTAACACCAGCCACAGCAGGACCGCACCGAGGGTCGTTGCGATCCAACGCGCCGGAGAGAACCACGCCGCCTTGGAAGCCGACGCGAACTGCGCATGATGTTCGGCCGCACCACCTGCCGGTGCGTACCACGGAAAGATATGCGCGGCGCCAAACGCGGCCAAGGCTACCACCGCCACCAGCACCAGGGGCAGGCCGCTGCTCCAACCTTCCATCAGCCGACGAACCGGCGCGGTCCAGCGTGCTCCACCAAGCTGATTCATCGCCAGGAAGAGCAAAGCACCGACGCCAATCCATGCCGGCAAAAGGGCTCCACCGAGCAGGCTGACCCAGGCCCGGGCGGGATCGGTCACGAGCAGTGCAACGAAGGCGATCACGCCCACCACCAGCAACACGCCGCCGACGCCGCTGACCCGCGGTGCATGCAGCACGGCAGGGGCGTCGATGCGTTCCAGACATTCGGCTTGGGCGTTCACGGCGTCGCTCCGGGCTGGATCCATTCCACTGGTTTGTATTCAGGGCGCGGGGCTGGCGGTGGCACCATGGCTTTGGCTCCCGGCTCGGCGAGCAGCGCCTTGAGTGCATCCCCACCCTTGGCGGTGGCCACCGCTGCGGTCTGCAGGGCCCGCAGGTAGGTCACGATCTGCCAACGGCGCTCATCCGGCACCTGGCCGGCGAGGGCGGGCATGCGATTGCGACCTTTGGCGATGATGTGGTAGATCTCGCCGTCGCTCAGCACGCTGTAGGTCTCGCCAGTGAGCGAGGGCACACCGCTGAAAAATGGGGTCATGCTGGCGTGGCCGGCATTGCCATCGGTGCCGTGGCACACCGCGCAGTTGATCTGGTAGTCGCGCTGTCCGGCCGTGAGCACCGCCGCCGTGGGCAGCAAGGGATTGACCAGGGCCTTGGCTCCCTCCCAGTCGCTCACGGCAAGGTTGTACACCGCGCCGCTGCGCGGCACCGTGCCCGGCACCGGGGCCATGGCCATCGGGACCTGGGTCCGGCCGTCGGGCGTGGTCCAGGCGTCCTGACCTTCGTAGGCGGGCTGGTGGAACATGTCCGGCATCAATTCGATGCCGCGATGGTCCTTCTCCTCACCGCAGCCGGCGAGCAGGGCAAGGGCAGCGGTGACCGCAACGAACTTACGCATGGGCCTGCTCCTGGGCGCGCACTTCGCCAGCGCGGGGAGCGAGCGGAGCGAAGACCGGTTCGGCCAGCACGTCCTCGACCTCGACCGCGATCACCGAGTCGGCGCCATGGCTCTTGAACCAGACAGCCAACTCAGCCGGGGTTCCGGCCAGGGCCAGGGCGAAGCGATCATCCGACAAACGCGGATCCGGGAGCACGGTGAACGGGTCGGGCAGCAGGCGGCAGGTGAAGAAGCACGCATTGAGATTGACGATCGCACCGAAAAGCAGACCGGTCTCAAGAATCGGCACCACCCACAGCTGCCACGCGGCGTAGGGCTTGCCGCCGTAGACGACTGGCCAGTCGATGACCTGGAGGTGGAATTGGAGCGCAAAGCAGAATAACCAACCAAGCACGATCACCGTGAACACCGCACGGCCGATCAGGCTGCGGTCGAGGCCCAGGACCTCCTCAAGGCCATGAACCGGCCACGGCGACCACGCTTGCAGATCGGTGCGGCCTTCCGCGCGGGCGGCGCGACAGGCGGCGACGAAGGACGCCTCGTCAGCGAACAGCCCGGCGGCATAGGGCCCCTGACCCAGGGGTTTGATGGCATCAACCATGGTTGGCCCCCTGGCGGTGACGGTTGAGCAGGGTGGCTTTGATTTCCGCAATCGAGACCATCGGGATAAGGCGGCAGAAGAGCAGGAACTGGGTGAAGAACAGGCCAAATGACCCGGCCAGCAGCATATAGTCCCAACCGGTGAAGGCGTAGGCGGTCCACTTCGATGGCAGGTGGTCGCGTTCGAGCGAAAGCACGATGATGTTGTAGCGTTCAAGCCACATGCCCACGTTCACCGCGACGCCCACCAGGGTCAGCACGGCGAGGTTGCGACGCAGGGACTTGAACCACAGCAACTGGAGAATCACCACGTTGCACAGGATCATGACCCAGAAGAACAGGTTATGCTCGCCGAACAGCCGGTACCAATATTGACCACGCTCGCTGGGCGACTCGCTGTACCAGGCAAAGAAGAACTCCACCAGATAGACGTGGAGCACGATCATGCCCACAGCGAGCATGATTTTGGCCAGACGCTCGAGATGGTCGATGGTGATGTAGGCCTCCAGCTTGAAGGCGGTTCGCAGCGGGATGAGCAGCAGCAGGGCCATGGCCAGACCGCCGAAGATCGCGCCCGAGACGAAGTACGGCGGGAACACCGTGGCATGCCAGCCGGGTACCACCGACACCGCCAGCAGCGTGGCGATGGTCGAGTGCATGCCGATCA
>JBILDK010000101.1:0-8166 GCA_044352625.1 Planctomycetota bacterium | reverse complement strand
CCCATGACGAAGCAACACGAGACGACCGGACGACCGGACGACCGGACGACCGGACACGATCGCGTTTTCATTCTTGATTTCGGTTCCCAGGTCACGCAGCTCATCGCACGGCGGGTCCGTGAAGCGAATGTGTACTGCGAGATCATCACCTTCGCTACCCCGATCGAGAAGCTGAAGGACGCCAAGGGCATCATTCTCTCAGGCGGTCCTGCGTCGGTGTATGCCCCCGGGGCACCCCAGATCGACCCAGCCGTGTATAAGCTCGGCATCCCCGTGCTGGGCATCTGCTACGGCATGCAGGTCACTGCCCACAATAACGGCGGCGGCGTGGTGAAGGCCGAGCACCGCGAGTTCGGGCGCACCGAGCTGACCGTGGTGGGTGATGATCCATTGTTCAAAGGCCTGCCCAGGACCCAGACCGTGTGGATGTCCCACGGCGACCGCATCGACGGCATCCCCGGGGCCGAGGTCATCGCCAAGAGCGCCAACTGCCCACTGGCGGCGGTGCGGGTTCCGGCGCTGAATTTTCACGGCGTGCAGTTCCATCCCGAGGTCGCCCACACCGACCACGGCGCCGGTATCCTGCGCAACTTTCTCTACGGCATCTGCGGCTGCACCGGCGACTGGCAGATGTCGTCGTTCATCGAGGAGGAGATCACCCGCATCCGCGCCCAGGTCGGAGCCGAGCACGTCATCCTGGGCCTCTCCGGCGGCGTGGATTCGTCCGTGGCGGCGGTGCTGCTGCACAAGGCCATCGGCAAGCAGCTGACCTGCATTTTCGTCAACAATGGCCTGCTCCGCAAAGACGAGGCCGAGGGCGTGCGCCGGCTGTTCGCTGACCACATCGGCATCAACCTCGACTACGTCGATGCCAGCGAACGCTTCCTTTCCTCCCTGAACGGGGTTGAGGATCCAGAGCGCAAGCGCAAGATCATCGGCAAGCTCTTCGTCGATGTCTTCAAGGACGAGGCCATCCGCCTCAAGTCGTCTGGCCACGGCCAGGTGAAGTTCCTGGCCCAGGGCACGCTCTATCCCGACGTGATCGAGTCGATCAGTGTCCACGGCGGACCCGCCAGCGTGATCAAGAGCCATCACAATGTCGGCGGCTTGCCCGCCGACCTCGGCCTCGGTCTGGTCGAACCGTTCCGTTTCCTGTTCAAGGACGAGGTCCGTACCATCGGCACCCGCCTGGGCCTGTCGGATGCGATCGTCTGGCGTCAACCGTTCCCCGGCCCTGGCTTGGGCGTGCGCATCCTCGGTGCGATCACCGCCGAGAAGGTCCGCCTGCTGCAAGAAGCCGATGCCATCGTCCGCGCCGAGATTGACGCCGCCGGCATGACCAAGGCCATCTGGCAGGCCTTTGCGGTGTTCCTCCCGGTCAAGTCCGTCGGCGTCATGGGCGACGAGCGCACCTATGAAAACTGCTGCGCGGTGCGTGCGGTGACCTCCACCGACGGCATGACCGCCGACTGGGCGCAACTGCCCTACGACCTGCTCGGCCGGATCTCAAATCGCATCATCAACGAGGTGCGCGGCATCAACCGGGTGGTCTACGACATCACCAGCAAACCGCCCGGCACGATAGAGTGGGAATAGTCCTGCCTAGGTGGTGACCTTTGCCTCGCTGATTGTGGCGAGTTCACCAGCGATGATCGTGATTTCGGCGGCGGTGCGGCCCACGGCGGCGGCGGCCTGGCCGGTCTGCTCGGCGACCGCGTTGACCTGACGCACGGTGCCGGCGATGGCGGCGGCCTGCTCGGCCACGTCTTGCACGGTGCCGGCGAGCACGTCGGTGGTGGCGCTCTGTTCGGTGATGGCCGCTGCCACTGATTGCTGAAACGCGGTGATCTCGTTGATCGTGCCCGCGACCTCGCCTATGGCGCCCACTGCATCAGCGGTGTCTTTCTGGATGCGCACGATCGAACCAGATACCTGGGTGGTGGCGTCGGCGGTCTTCTTGGCCAGATCCTTGACCTCGTTGGCTACCACCAGGAAGCCGCGACCTGCCTCGCCAGCGGCGGCGGCCTGGATGGTGGCGTTGAGCGCCAGGGTGTTGGTCTGCTCGGCGATGCGGCTGATGAGCTTGACCACCTGACCGACTTCGCGGCTTGAGGCGTCGAGCTTGGTGATGATGTCGCGGGCGGCATTGGCCCGCTGGTTGCCGGTCTCGACCATGCCCGAGAGATTGTTGACGCTTTCCGCGATCTTGGTGATGGCTTGGCGCAACTCGTCGGTGTTGGTCGCGGCATTCCCAGTGTTGGCGCTAACCTGGTCAGCAGCGGTGGCGGCGCCGCGCACTTCGCCGACGGTGCGCTCAGCATCGCTGATCAGGCTGCGGCTGGCGGCATCCAGGTCGCGGCCCTTGCCGGCCAGGGATTCGGCCTTGGCGGTGACCGCGGTGATCACACCGTTCATATTGTCCACGGTGCGATTGACGGCATGAGACAGTTGAGCGATCTCGTCCGTGCCACGGACCTCCAGGCGGCGACTGGTGTCGCCCCCGGCCATGGCGTCGAGCACCGCGACGGTGCGGCCCAGGCTGCGATTGATGCCGGTGGCCACCATCCAGATGATGCTGGCGGCGATGATCAGCAGCACCGTGCCAGTGCTGACCATGGTCGTCAGACCCAGGGTGACGGTGCGGGCGGCGGCTGTGGCGCGGTCCTCGTTGCGCAGGTTGGTCAGGGCGACCAGGCGGTCGATGGCGGCCTTGTGCTGGTCATATTCCTTTTTCATGGTCTCGAAGACCAACTCGTTAATGGCCTCGAATTCGCCAGCTTTCAGCGCCGCGAGCAACTTGGTGGAGCCGAGTTCGAGGAAGCGTTGGGCGGGGGGATCAACCTCATTAAGCAGGATGTCATTGATGTCCGCGTCCAATCCTTGGTTTTTCCAGTAGGCTAGGCGTTGCTGGTAACTCGTGGCCAACTCAGTCCAGCGTGCCATCTGCGTATCAAGCCCCTTGGGGTCCTTGTCCGTATTGATCGAGGCGTTCACCATTTCAAACGTGTTGAGGTAGGACTCGATGAGGAATGACGGCGGCGGCAGCACGTCGGCTATGAGGTCCTTTCCCTGGACAATCTGGACGTAGACCGGCCCACCGACCTTGACCCGCTGGATGATCACCAGCGACATGGCGCCGGCGATCATCAGGCTGGCCATCACCAAACCGATGATGGCCAGCAGTTTCAGCTTGATAGTCAGGGATCGCATGGGTCGGTCTCCGTCCGTTTCAGACTTACTGGAGGGCCACAGCCTTGGTGCCCGCGGCAGCGATACCGTCGGGGATGATGCCCAGGGCGCCCTCGGTCGACTTGACGAAGTCGATCACGTCCTCCGGCTTGGCGAACATTTTGGGCATGCCCGCCTTGCCGGTGAACACCAAGCGCTTCCAGTGGGTCTGGAAGTTAGATGCGGTCTTGCCGGTCAGATCGTTGACGATCGGGTCGCCAGCTTCGCCGGTGAGCACGGCGAGCACAATTTTACCACCGCCGTCCCAGGAGGTCTTGCTGCCAAGCAGGATGTTCTTGGCATCGTCCTTGGACAGCGAGGCGGTGGCGACCTTCTCGTTGGCGATGACCGCTGCCTGGGCCTGGATGCCCAAGGCGACGAGCGTCATGATGGAAATAGCGCGGATGAGGTGCATGGGTATGGTTCCTTTCCGCATCAGAAGCTGTAGGAGGTCTTGGCGGCGAAGTACCACCAATAGCGCTCGAATTCGGTCATGTCAGACAGAGTGCTCGACAGGAGCGAGGTGCCATCAACATAGTGTGCTTCGACCTTGACGACCCAGCTTGGCACCGGATCGACCCGGACGCTGAACGCGGTGTCGCGTGACCACGCATAGTAGTTCGGAGTGGTTGGCGGACGCAGACTGCCCTGCCCTTCGCCGTGGCGGTCGTTCAGATTGCCGTAGTTCACACTATAGTACGAGCCGAGCTCCACCTTCTCATGGACGCGATAGGCTGCGGAGACATACCCGCCGCCGCTGATCATGTGCGGCTGTCCCGCACCGGGAATAACAATGGTTTGCTGGTTCACCTCGCTGGCGAGGGTGAGGTCGTCATGGACGTATTCAGCCGAGGCGACAAAGCTCTTCCAGTCGGTGGCAGTGGCCCCATTTGGCGCAAGCGAAGTGATCGTGCCGAAGGGCGTGGTGGTTGGAGTGTAGAAGTATCCGCTCGCCTCCAGATTGCGGGTGGAGATGCCCGATACGCCCAGGCGCAGGCCGAAGGTTGACTCCCATCCAACCATGCCGGCCATGATGTAGTCGGATTTCAGGTCGGTGGCTTCGAACGTGGCTCCGCGCATTCCAAGAGTTGTCGCCAGCGAAGTCAGCGCATTATTGAAGTAATAGGCTACCGAGCCGTTCTCGACGTCGTAGTTGTTGTTGCCCAGGCAGGCCTGGTAGGTGAAGGCACCGGCGGCGCCCACGTCGATGCGGCCATAGAGTTGGGCACCGTTCATGCCTGCGTAGAAATCCCGGAGGCGGATGTTGTACACGCTCTGCGGCAGGAACACCGAGGTGCGCAGCGAATCATAATCCTGAACCTCGTTGTAGAGGCCGCGGGGAATCTTGTAGCGGCCGGCGCGGACGCCGATCGCATCATGAAATTTGTAGTCGCCATAGGCCCAGTCGAGCTCGACCTTGTCGTTTCCAAGGTTGCCCAGGTCACGGGCATAGAACTGGGCGCCTATGCGCAGGTTCTCGTAGGGCGAGGTGGAGAAGTTGATGCCAGCTTCGCGGAAGTCCCAGGAGCCCTGGCGGGACTCCTCGACCAGGAAGCCGTCATTGCGGGCGCTGAGGAGATAGCCCTGGCTGACGAAGCCATGGATCTCGACGCCCATGGCGTCGTAGGCCTGGAGGCCGGGAAGGCCCGCCGCGAGGGCGAGCAGGGCAGAGGAGAGACGGAACCGCATGGGCACTCCGTGGGGGATGGCCGGTCGACGACCGGCGGTTGGTGGAAACATGCTGACCGATGTGATGACTCACGTTCTCGAAAAGCGCAAGGATCCGTCGTCGTCCATTGATTGACCTGCCTGTCGCAGTTGGTGGTTGGTGGTTGGGAGGCAGCACATTGCTGCACCGCTGCGGATCACCCATCCGGTGCCGGACAACGGGGTCGCAACGCACGGCGAAGTGGTCCCCAACCACTGACCACCAGCAACGTTTTTCGGGATTAAGGAAGAGTTGCCGTCGCCTCCGCGACCACACCATGCGCGCATGGAAGCCGTGAAGCGTGAGGCGAGGGTGCTGGACCAGCTGCGCGCACTTCCGCAGGCCGCTGTGGCGTTCAGCGCCGGGGTCGACTCGACCTACCTGCTCGTCCTGGCCCACGAGGTGTTGGGGGATCGCGTGGTTGCGGTGACTGCCGACAGCCCCAGCTTGGCCCGCGCGACCCTCGCCGAGGCGCGTGCGTTCTGCGCCGCGCATGGCATCCGTCACGAGGTGGTGAACACCGGTGAATTCAGCGATCCCGCGTATCTTGCCAATGACGGTCAGCGGTGTGGCCACTGCAAATCGCACCTGATGGAGGCGCTCATGGCGCTCGACTCATGCCAGGGGGCGGTTGCGCTGCTCGGGGCCATTGCCGACGACCTCACCGACCACCGACCAGGGCAGGCGGCGGCGGCAACGCGCGGGGCGCGCTTCCCGCTGGCGGAGGCCGGCTTCACGAAGGCCGAGGTGCGCGAACGGTCGCGTGCCCGGGGCCTGCCCACCGCCGACCGGCCCGCCGAGCCGTGCCTGAGCAGCCGGGTGCCCTACGGCGAACCGGTGAGCGCGGCCGGCCTGGCGATGATCGAACAGGCCGAGGCGGCGTTGCATCATGCTGGCTTCGCCACGTGCCGCGCGCGACATCATGCGGTTGGTGGTGGTCGCGCCTGGCTTTGTCGCATCGAGGTGCCGGACGCAGACATCCCGCGCCTGGCAGAGCTGCGCCGCAGCGTGGGCCCGGCCTTGCGCCGGATCGGCTATGCCATGGTGACCATCGATCTTGCGGGCTTTCGCTCCGGCGGGCTCAATGACCTTCTGGTGGCGCCATGAATCTCGATCTGGATCTCGGCCGACTGGCCCGCTGCGGATTTCCCGAAGTGGTCTATGGCGAAGGCAAGACCGTGGCCGAGGTCCTGACGGCAGCCGAGCGCCTACACGCGGCCCATGGGCGGCTGCTGGTGACCAGGGCCGCGCCCGAAGCCCTCGCTGCCCTCTCTGCGGCCTTGCCAAGCGGCTGCGCCCGAGCGCGTAGCCGGACCTTCGCGGTGGGCGAGCCTGCTGCCACCCACGGCCCGGTGGCGGTGCTCAGCGCCGGCACTGCCGATGAGCCCTGGGCCGAGGAATGCGTGGTCACCTTGGCCATGCGTGGCTGCGCGGTGCAGCGCTTCAGCGATTGCGGCGTGGCGGGCATCCATCGCCTGTTCGCCCATCTGGAGGCGATCCGCGCCTGCCGCGTGGCGGTGGTGGTCGCGGGTATGGACGGCGCCCTGCCGTCGGTGGTCGGTGGTCTGCTGGACATTCCGGTGATCGCGTGTCCCACCCCCATCGGCTATGGCGTGGCGGAGGGGGGTCGTGCGGCACTGACCACCATGCTGTCGGCCTGTGCCGCCGGGGTCACCGTGGTCAACATCGGCAATGGCTTCGGGGCCGGCTACGCTGCAGCGAGCATTGCGCGGCAGTGCCCTCCGCTCGCATGAGCCGAGCCGCCCTGACCATCCTGCTGCTGGTCGGCAGCAACGTCTTCATGACGGTCGCCTGGTATTGGCACGTCAAAAAGGACAACCTGCCGCTGTGGGGTTTCATCCTCATTTCCTGGCTGATCGCCTTGCCTGAATACTGCTTGGCAGTGCCCGCCAATCGGCTCGGCTCAGCCGCATTGGGTGGACCCTTCAGCATCGCGCAGCTCAAGATCATGCAGGAGGCCATCGGCCTGACCGTGTTCATGGCCTTCAGCCTGACGGTGCTCAACGAGCGGTTGCGCTGGCAGGATCTCGCGGCGCTCGGCCTGGTATTCGCGGCGGTAGTCCTCACCCGCAGCGGTCGCTGAGGAGCCCCTGGGAGCACAGGCTTCAGTCTGCTTCTCCTAGCTCTTGTCCAGCGGCACGATGATTGAGATGCGATCGTTGCTCAAGGCTTGCGGATTGTCGGTGGTCTTGAGTTCAACGTCGGCCTTGCCGGAGACCCAGAGCACCTCGCTGCTCTTGACCCCGATCGCGGTCAGTTCCCGGCGCGCGACATTGGCCCGGTTGACACTAACTTCCCAGCGCTCGCCGGCGGGTACACGCGCGCTGACATGACCTTCGATGGCAATGCCTTTGCGGGAGCCGATCAGGCGGGGCGCCACGGCCTGAAGCAGCCGTCGGGCATCCGGTTTGAGCGTGGCCGTGCCCGGCTCGAAGACGGATCCGTTTGCCTTGTTTTCCAGGATCTCAATGACCAGGCCCTTGTCGGTGATGCGGATGGACAGGTTGTCGGCAAGGCGCGGCAGCAGGCCGTCGGCATTCAGGGTGGATTCGATGGTCGCCGCGAGTGATGCGGCCGCATCAATATCGATATTGGTGGCCTGCCGGTCGCTGATCTCGACCTTGATCTGCTGACTGGCAGGCCGGCCATCAAGTTGCAGCGGATGGGGGCTGCTCTGGAAGTTGACCTTGAAAGCACCGGGGTTGGAAAAATATTCGGCCAGACCCATCTTGGTCTGCACATCCATGCCGATGATCCACATGACCAAAAAAAAGGCCATCATCGCGGTTACGAAATCGGCATAGGCGAGCTTCCATGCCCCTCCATGGGGTCCGGCGTGGCCGCCCTTTTTCTTTTTGATGATGATCGGCTGGTTATGGTCGTCAGCCATGGCCGCTCCGGCCGCTTCGCGGCCTGGTCCGGTCGTCCGGTCTTATGCAGGTCCGGTCGTCCGGTCTTGTGCAGGTCCGGTCGTCCGGTCGTCCGGTCGTCCGGTCGTCCTGCGGATTGCTGTCAGCTTTAGGTGAGCATCGCGGTTCACAGGCAGCGGTAGCGTCGCAAATAACGAGAATTATCTCATGACCTAGACGACCGGACGACCGGACGACCGGACGACCGGACGATGCCAGGCTGAGACGACCGGACGACCGGACGACCGGACGACCGGACGATGCCAGGCTGAGACGACCGGACGACCGGACGACCGGGCG
>JBILDK010000100.1:0-8174 GCA_044352625.1 Planctomycetota bacterium | reverse complement strand
GATCGCGACGTTGACGCGGATTCCCACGGCGCGCAGGCCGGGGGCCGCTTCAGGACGATAGACCTTGGCCAGCAGGGCCGACAGCGCTGCGTCATCAAGCACCGCGCCCTCAGCACTCAGGGCACCAGCAGCATCCTGGGTCAGCTCCAGCGGCAGGATACAGCGGCTGATCACCAGTTGGACGCGGGTGCCGGCGGGTGGGCAGATCGCGCTGTGGGTTTCGAAACGCTGGTCGGTGGCGGCCCCGGGGTAGGGACTGGCGAACAGCGCGTCGGGCTCATCGAAGTTCACTGCCACCGAGCGCGTGCTGTCGAGCATGAACTGCTGGCGGTTAATCGGCTGGCCCTGGGGGTCGGTGCCGCGGATGGTCAGGAAACGACTGCCGGTGTAGATGTAGGGCAGCGCCGGATAGGGCCGGTCGGTGACGCGGTCGCGCACCAGCGAGCTGGCATCGATGGCCACCGCCTTGCCGTCCTCGCCGGTCCATCGTACCTCCAGGCGTACCGGGGTGCCGCGGGCCGGGATGCCACCGCCCTCGTCTGCGGGCTGGCCGTCCTGGGTCAGGCCCAGGGCCTCGATGCACGCGGCCTTGATCAGCTGGCCGTGAGTGGTGTCGAGGCGGACCAGTGCTTCGTGGGTCTTGCCGTCCTTGAGGCAGGCGAGGACCTCCAGGCCGTCCACCGGGCCGTGGTCGATGATGAGCACCCCATCGAGCGCCACGAACTGATCGCGTTGGCGATGAATGCCAGGAGCCAGTTCTTCGCCGCCGGCGGCAGCCTGGGCCACGGGCAGCGGACGGGGCAAAACCGGAAAGCCGGCGAGGGCGTCGGCCTCGGCGGCGGCTAGGCCCGTGACCAGGATCAGGGCAAGCATCGCACGCATTTCAGCGTCCCCGGCGCGCAGTGACCTTGGCCTTGGCCTTGCGCGGGGCGCGCCCGGCGAGGGCCGCATCTGCCAGCACCTTGAAGCCGTCGCTCCCCTGACGGATGGGATCGACGCAGGGCAGCCCGGTGGCTTTGGCCGCCGCCTGGATGGCCTTGGCCGCGGCCCGCTCATCGAGCTCAACGGTGTTGAGGCTGATCGCCACGACCTTGCCTGGATGGAGCGGCGCGAGGAGCGCCTCGTAGATCCGAACCTGGTCCACGAGCGGCGGCATGGGCACGTCAGTGTGGCGCAAATGGGTGCGCCCAGGATGGTGGCAGAGGATCATGGTGTCGGGGCAGGCACCGTGCAGCAGGCTGAGCGCGGTGCCGCCGGAATAGGGCGAGAGCACGCCGTTCTGGCCCTCGACTACCAGCAGGTCCACGCCACCGCGATCGGCCTCAAGCACCAGACGCTCGGTCCAGCCGGCGGCGAAGTCGGCGATCACCCGATCGATGGCAAGACCGCGACCGGTGACCAGTCGACCGTCCTGACTGGTCGAGACGAAGCCCGTCTTGACCCGGCGTGGGCGCTCGCGGTTGAGATAGCGTTCGAGGCCGAGGGCGGTGGTGGTCTTGCCGATGTTGGCATCGGTGCCCACCACCATGGTGCGATAGGCCCGGGTCTGTCGCGCCTTGCCGGTGGCGAGCACGCGCTCGCCGGCATCCGGCGACTTGCGCAGGTTGACCAGTTCGATCGCATAGCGGGCCGACAGTGCGATGAGGTTGGGATCTTGCAGGCTCTGATGCAGGCCTGAGATCACGCCCACGCGGGCCTTGATCGCGGCGTACACCTGGGGACGCAGGGAGTCAGGCATGTAGCCGCCGGGGGTGACCACGCCCACCACCAACCACTCGATGCCCAGGGCGATAGCCTCGCTCACATCGCTCACCACCGGCACCTCCGGGGCGACCCTGCGCAATACTGCGTCCTCCTCGGCGGAAGGCGTGGGATCGATCACGCACACCACGTCCTCGGGACGGAAGCGCAGCACCGCCATGGCGGTCTTGTTGCGGTAGATATCGCGAACGTCCTCGACGAGCACGCCGAGGCGACGGTAAACGGGGTCGGTCATGGAGGACGTGTATCGCGGAACGCGGATCGCGGAACGCGGAACTTACAGATCCCGGCCGACCGCGGCCGTGATCGACGCCAAGCCGTGACGGTCGAGGCGCTCGACCAGACCACGGTTGATCTCGCGCACCAGGAGCGGACCGCGGTAAATCATTGCGCTGTAGATCTGCACGAGACTGGCACCCAGGCCAAGTTTGCGCCAGGCGGCTGCCGCGCTGTCGACCCCACCCACACCGACCACCGGGACGCGTTGGGCGATGCGGCGCGCGACCCGCTCCAGCACCGCATCGGCCCGGGCCTGGAGGGGCGCGCCGCTGAGCCCGCCGGCCCCGATGGCGGCGATCCGCTCGGCCGCGACGGTCAGCCCCGCGCGGCCGATGGTGGTGTTGGTGGCGATGAGGCCATCGCAGCGCGTTTCCAGAGCAACATCCACCGCGGCATCGATCCCAGCATCCGCTAGATCCGGAGCGATCTTGAGCAGCAGCGGCGTGCCCGGAGCACAGGCGTCCAGCTCGGCGCGCACCGCCGCAAGCAACGGACGCAAGGTTGCCTCGCCCTGCAGATCGCGCAGACCGGGCGTGTTGGGGCTCGAGACGTTGACGACGACATAATCGGCGAAACGACCCAGAGCGCGCACCGACGCCGCGTAGTCGTCGGCGGCCTGCTCATTGGGCACCAGCTTGGTTTTGCCCAGGTTGATGCCCAGGCGACAGGGCGGTCGGCGAGGTCCGCCGGCGGCGTCGAAACGCGCGCCCAACCGCGCCGCCACCGCCTCTGCGCCGCTGTTGTTGAAGCCCATGCGGTTGATCACGGCTTCGTCGGCGGGCAGGCGGAACAGGCGCGGCCGTGGATTGCCCGGTTGGCACTGACCCGTGATGGTGCCCACCTCGACATGACTGAAACCGAGCGCCGCAAAGCCGGCGATGGCCACGGCCTCTTTGTCCATACCTGCGGCCAAGCCGAGAGGATTGGCGAAAGTCCGGCCCCACAGCGTGGTGACCAGGCGCGGGTCGCGCACCGCCAAGCAGGCTGATGCCAGCGGCAACAGACCCGGAACGGCCTCGGCCAGGGCTAGGCCATGCACGGTCAGCTCGTGGGCGTCCTCCGGCTGCTTGCGGAAGAGGGCGGGACGGAGGAGGTCGGCGTAGGCATCCATGGCGAGGCGGGCATTATTCCCGCCCGCTGCCCGAATCCAGTCAGCGGCGGCGGCGCAGTCTGATCAGCAGGAGACCACCGGCGAGCAACGCTCCGAGGCCGCTCAAACCGCAGCGGTTCCTTTCGCTGCCTTGGCCGATCCAGAGGATCGGCCGGGCATAGGGCACGCTGACCCCGACCACACCATTGCCGGCACGATCCACCGCGGAACCCTCCGCAAGAGTCACTGTCCCTGAGCCCGGATTGATCTCGATGGTCAGCTCCCAGCGCTCGGGCGCGGTGGCGACGAGGCTGATGACGCTACCGCCAGCCACCTGGAAATCCGCAGCCTCAAGCCCGGTCACCGCTTCCGAGGCGCTCACCGCGATCACCAACCGGGAAGTGAACTGATCCAGCGCCGGCACGATCAAGCTGACCACCGGCAACGTCAGATCCACGGTCACGTCGGCGCTGGCGGCACGACTGGTATTGCCCGCGGCGTCGTTCGCCGCGCCGTCGACGATGGCCCAGGCAAGAATGCCCTCGCCCTGGCGGCGCATGGTCACGGCATAAGACCGGCCTGAACCAGCCACGCCCACCAGCTCTCCCTGGATGGCGCTGATGTCGGCTCCGGAAAAACCGGTCACGTCCTCGTCAAAATCCACCGCAAAGACATAGGTGTCTTGGTTCACCAGGCCACCCGTCGGAGTGATCACCGGTTGTGGCCGAGATACGTCATACAGGACTCGGTCGACCGCCGGGGCCGTGGGATGACCGCTAGTCCCACCAATTGCCACGCCCGCGGCTACGCTCACTTCCACCTGGCCATCGCCAAGCGGCGTGACCGGCAGCGTATAGGTGTCGCCAGACCCGCTTAGCGCCCCGGCGATGCCATTGGTCACCATGATATCACCGTCGGTAAACCCGGTCACGGCCTCGGCAAATGAACACGTGAAGACCACTGGTGCGGTATTGGTGGTCTCTCCGGCAGGGGAGTGGGTGATGGCCAAGCCCACCGCTGACCGAATCGTGCCGCTGAGGGTGTAGGTCCCCAGGCTGCCATAGTCGGTAAAACCGCTGGGGGGCGTGGCAAAGGGCGTGCCCACGCCGCCGCCCTCAACGGTGAGGCGGTAGGTGCCCGCTGCCATCGGCTGGTGGATCAGGGTGGCGGAGGTGCCGGCCTGGACCGCCTGGGCCACTTGGCTCCCGGCTGGGCTAAACAGCCGGACCACCGGATAGAGCGGCGAACCAGCGGAGGCGGCGGCTCCGCGATACGGTGCCACCGCGATCGTGATCAGGCCACCGGAGGAGGGCACCGCGAAGGCATCCACGTCCGCGGTGGTGGCGATGAGTCCGGTCAACGGGGTGATATCACCATTGGCGGCCACCACCAAAGCGGAAGTGGCACCATCCGGATGGTCGTCGACCCGGGATCCCAGCCGAGTTGTAATCTCCTGCAGATCATCCTGGGCCCCGCCAGCAGTCACCGCGCCGCGATAGTCGCCTTTGCTCCATTGCACCACATTGAAGTCGTAGCCGCCACCCATGATCGGGTTCCAGCTCAGCGGATCGCTTCGCGCAGTGAGGCCAGGCGCGTAGTGGCCTGGATAATACTCGTTTCCTGGAGTGACCCCGGGCCCGTCATGGCGCAGGTCAAGATTGTGCCCGATCTCGTGGGCCACCGTCTCGGCCACGCCGGCAGCCCCGCCGCCGGTCCCCCGGAGCGACACCCAGGCCGGCCCCCACCATTGGTTACCCGTCGCGTCGAAACCCATTAGGTTGAAGGTGTCAAGATAGGCTATGCCGGCGAAGCCGGCGACGGGCGTGTTCACGCCGGTGGCGTCCTGATCGTAGGTGATCAACGCGCGCAGGGTGGTGCGGGTGAGGGCGTTTTCGACCGCCGGATCGGTGGTCACGTCCACCTCCCATGGGGCGAACAATTCCGCCGTCCGGGCCCATACCTCTCGGATGAAGGCCTGCTCGCCGGCGTCAAAGGTGGCCGGATCGCTGCCGCTGCGGTTGTACGGCAGGGTTACCCACGTGGTCACACCGCGGCGGCATTCCACGCCGTCCCGGTGACCGTGTGGCCATTGAAATCGAGATAGATAACCTTGGTGGATCCGGGTCGGCTATGGTACGCTGGCGTCACCGGTGCGGCGGCCAGTGCAGCGCGCGCGGCGCTGACCGCCGCGGTGGGCTCCGCGGCGACGGTCGTCCGCGCGGCGCAGACAGCATACCAGTCGCCACGATCATCGACCCGCAGATTGGCCAGATCCCACGTCGGAATCACCCGACGCGCAAGATACGCCTCGGCCCGCGCGCGGGACGTTTCGGACAGACCGAGCAAGCGTTCGCGCAAACGGCTGGCGGGCAGTTTCTGGACATCAAACCCTGGTCCGCCGACGTAGGCGCTGAGTGCAACTTCACCAGGTTGCGCGACACGATGCGCAGCGACCTCTGCCGCGGCGAGGCTGAGCGGGACCAGCAGCAGTCCACTCATCACCCTTACAAGTGGCTGCGTGACGCGCATGATCTGCTTGGCTCAACGCCGCAGTCGCGATGCGGGTCGGGCCAGGAGCGTACTGAGCACCATCGCGTCGCGCACCGTGGCCTGCTGGCGCAACAACCGGCGCAGGCGCTCGGCCCCGGTCGGTTGGCGGACAATCGCCAGACGCTTGGCGGCAGCCTCTGCAGCAGCGGAACGCGCAGCCTGTTCCGCCTGAGCGGCCGCCTGCGCAGCGGCGGCCTGAGCCGCCTCCTGAGCTTCGGCCCTGGCCGCCTGTTTGGCTCTGATGCGCTCAGTACGCGCAGCGGTGTCGTCATCGTCGGGCGTGCCCGCCACCGGTTGGCCCTGGCGGCGGGCTTCCTCCATGGCCTCGTCGAGGGCCTTCTTGATTTCATCGAACAGGCCCACGGCGGCTCAGCTCTTGTGCTGGGGGGTCGGACCAGGAGCCGCGATAGAATCGCGCATGGCGGTGTCGGCCTGCACGTTCTTGAGCTGGTAGTAATCCATGATCCCGAGGTTGCCCTTGCGGAAGGCCTCGGCGATGGCGAGCGGGATCTCGGATTCGGCGAGCACCACTTTGGCGCGGTTTTCCGCGACCTGGGCGATCATTTCCTGTTCACGGGCCACGGCCATGGCGCGGCGCTGTTCGGCCTCGGCCTGGGCGATGACCTTCTGGGCCTCGGCCTGGTCGGTCTGCAAACGAGCTCCAATGTTCTCGCCCACGATCACGTCGGCGATGTCGATGGACAGAATCTCAAACGCGGTGCCGGCATCGAGCCCGTTGTCGAGGACGGCCTTGCTGATCGACTTGGGATTTTCGAGCACGTCCATGTGGGTCTTCGAGGCACCGATGGCGCTGACGATGCCCTGGCCGACACGAGCGATGATGGTCATCTCGACCGCGCCGCCAACCAACCGGTCGAGATTGGTGCGCACGGTGACGCGGGCCTTCACCTTCAGCTGGATGCCATTCTGGGCCACGCCGTCGATGGTGGCCAGGCCACTGCCCGCGGCAGGTACGTCGATGACCTTGGGGCCGACCGAGGTCTGCACCGCATCAAGCACGTCGCGACCGGCGAGGTCGATGGCGCAGGCACGATCAAAGGTCAGGGCGATATTGGCTTTGTTGGCGGCGATCAGCGCGTTGGTCACACGCACGACATGACCACCAGCCATGTAGTGTGCTTCCAGCTTGTCGGCCGAGATGTCGATGCCGGCCTTCTTGGCGGTGATGCGGCAGGTCACAATCACCGTCGGGTTGACCTTGCGGATGCGCATGAACAGCAGGCTGAACAGGCCCACCGGCGCATTCGACGCCAGGGCCTGGAACCACAGCATGAACACGCTGCCGATGACCCACCAGAACACCATGATGACGACCAGCACGCCGATCATGAGACCGATGGGGCCAAGGCCGCTGGCATCGGCGGCGAGGCTCGCCTGGGCGGAGGTAAGGGTGAGGGGTAGGTCGTGGAGCAGCATGGGGCAATCCTTGGGTCTATGGGACTATGCCCACCCCTGGCCCGGCTGCCAAGCAGGAATCGGCATATGGGCCCGCGGAAAAACCGAGGGGGTCGGGGATACGGATCTAGCGGCCAAGGAGTCGACCGACCCAGCTCTTTTCGATGCTGGTAAGGCCCTGACGGCGCCAAGCGCCGAGCTCGGTAAGCTGCGTGTCCACCACGCGCGTGGCGGGGCCGATGCGGCCAGCTGCGGCGGCGGCACGCAGTCCGGCGCGATTCAGGCAGGTCCAGGCGCCCTCCACCTCGACCACCAGGGGCGGCGGGGTGAGCAGGTCCACGCCCAGGCGTTCGCCCATCTCGCCGAGTTGCCGATTCACGCGACCACCGGCGCAACCCGTGATCGGACTGCCAACCCAGCCCATTACCAGGACATGGCCGGCACACGCGAGGCCTGCGGCGTGGGCGGTCAGGCGCTGCTCGCGTCCAAGCCAGTCAAAGACCTCACCGACTGCCGACAACACGCCTGACGCCTCGGTAGCCCCCGGGAAACAGGCGCAGATCCGCACCAGGGCGGCGGCGGGCAGACCATCAAGACCGCCAGGGGCGATGCCCGGGGCGTCCACCAGGGTGGGCGGGGTGCAGGAGGACATCAGCGGCGCTCGATGAGGTCCGCCGCCGCGAAACGGACCTTGGGCGTGGTCGCGTATTTGTCGCTGTCCAGGCGGTGGCCGGCAGCGCAGGCCACCACCACCGCGTGGTCGGTGAGGCCCAACTCGGCATCCCACTTCGCAGGTTCGATCCCTTCGAGCGGGCAAGCGTCTACCCCGACCAGGGCGCAGGCGGTCATGAAGTTGCCCAAGGCGATATAGGCCTGACGCGTGGCCCATTCGTCGATGATCCGGCTGCGCGGGCCGTCCACCAGATCGCGGACGATCAAAGCCTGATAGGGTGCGAGCTTGTCGGCGGGCGTGCCGCGCACCTCGGTGATGCGCGCCGCGAAGCGCTCGATGTGGGCAAGGCCCATGCCTTTGAGAATCGTGAAGGCGACGATGTGGCTGGCGTCGGTGAGCTGGCTC
>JBILDK010000099.1:0-8192 GCA_044352625.1 Planctomycetota bacterium | reverse complement strand
CTTTGCATTTGAGCGGCATTTTGTGCTGTGCGGGGTGCATTATGTACAGCATTTTTAGCGCCGGCAGCATTGCCAAATAGATAGTCAAACTTACCGCCTGATACCTGTGCTCCCCTGTTTGCGGCAATCTTCCCCCCAACCATGCCAACCACGGACATCATCTTGCCGGCAATAGCCCCAGTGGGGACCATGTTCATAGCCAATTCATTGCGCAACTGTCTCAGTTCACGCACCGCCTCATCCAGACCGATCTGCCGGAGATTGCGGTACTGCGCAACCAAGTCGTCGTCGCTTTCCAGACACTGCTGGTCATCAAGCGCGGCAATGCGCTGCGCGAGAGTCTCAAGAGCATGCACGCTGCCAATCGCTTGGTGGATTCGCGCCAAGGCGGCTTCATCTGTGCCACTGGCAAACTGATCGGCCATCTGGCCGAGCGTGGCCAGCGACACCGAATCCTGTGATCCGAATAATCGAACACGGGTCGCATCCTGCGGATCCACCGTCCCCACCAAGGTCCACATGGGGATGCCACTGGTGCCCGCCGGCGACACAGCCCAGACAACCGCGCCATCAGGGAGACGACCCGCAAACTGCTCGCCTTCAGGATTGACGAAGATGTCATCCAATCCGCTCGGATCTAACCCATTGGGAACAAAGTACCCCGAGTACAGCGAATAGCCATCCACATACCCCGCCGGATCTGTGGACCCATTGCGGTTTTCATAGTCGGAGGCGGCCCAGCCGACCGCGACGGTGAACCCGCTGCCGCCGCCGGCCCAGAGGCCGGGGCCGGTCAGCAGCAGCCACAGCACGGCGAGGAACCAACGCGGCATGACGGATGACCCTAGCGGCTGAATGGATGTGGACCAGCAGCGCAACCCCGGCGGCAGCGCACTCGCTGTGCCGGCCGCCAGCGAGCGGCCGGGAGTCGTGACCGGATGGGGTCGGCGCGGTGGTCTCCTCCTGTTTCCCGGGCTGGCGGTCGGGTGGGGGCCGTCCTCGCCCCGCGAGGGACGGACCACGCCCGGCCCCCTGTGGGCGTCGTGCGCGTGGGCGAAGCCGCCCAGCGGCAGGCCCGCCGCCGTGGGGCGTGACGGTCGCGCACAGCCGCAGGCGAGCACGACCGGCGCGGCCCACGGCTTGGGACGGCACCGGCCAGAATGTGGCGTTGATGGGGCGGAAACCGTGATCAGCACGGCGACGGGCAAGCCGCGTCGTCGCGGCGCGCAGGCCCGCAGGGCCGGAGCCGAGGCCACAGCCGCCCCCAGGCCCAACGGGCCGCCGGGGGCGGCCCGAGCCGGCAGGACGCCGGCGAGGGTCGGGGTGGGGGTGATGAAGCGGGGCCGCCAGGACGGCGGCCCCACCACATGGAGACTGCGGGCGGTGGAGCCTGCGCGGCGGACGGTGCTGGGCGTGCTCCGGTGCGTGCGTTGGAGCGGCCCGCGTGCTCGGACCGGCGAGCCTGGGCGCGGCCCGCGCCCGCCGCAGGCGGATCAGCGCGGGACGTGACCAGGCGGTGGCGCTCCGGCGGGTGGGACACGCGCTGGCGTGGGCGCTCCGGCGGGCCGCAACCCGGTGACGTGCGCTCCGCACGGTTCCGCAGCAGGCGATGGCGATGGATCGGCTTCCAGCGCCTCGCTGGGATGGAATCGCGCATGCATCGCTTTGAGGGTGCTCACCGTGACCCGCGTATAGATCGCGGTCGTGTCCAGCTTGGCATGTCCCAGCATCTCTTGGATGAAGCGGATGTCGCAACCGGCTTCCAGCAGGTGGGTGGCGCAGGCGTGGCGGAAGAGGTGGCA
This sequence comes from Planctomycetota bacterium, assembly GCA_044352625.1. GTDB lineage: Bacteria > Planctomycetota > UBA11346 > UBA11346 > UBA11346 > JAKLKR01. The sequence continues at coordinate 6,390 of JBILDK010000099.1, read as the reverse complement.
ACTGCCCCGGTGGGTGATGCCAGCGGCGGTGATGTACTGGCGCAGCTCATAGCCGAGCCCACCAGATCCCAGCGGTTCACCCGTGCAATTCACGAACAGGAAACCGGCGTCCGGCTCGGTCACGATCTGCGGCCGCACCTCGGCCAGATACCGGTCGATCCACGCCAGCGCCGCCGCGCCCAGCGGCAGGTACCGGTCTCGCCGGCCCTTGCCCTCGCGGATCAGGATCAGGCCGCGTTCGCGCTCGATGTCGTAGAGCTTCAGTCCCGCCAGTTCGGTGCGCCGCATGCCGGTGGAGTAGAGCAGTTCCAGCATGGCCCGATCCCGCAGCCCTTTGGGCGTGGTCAGGTCGGGTTGCGCCAGGATGGCTGCCACGTCTGAGCGCGCGAGCACGAAGCGCGGCAGTGCGTGCGTAGCGCGGGGCATCTCCAGGTCGGCCGCTGGATTTGCCGGCAGGTGGTGCTGGCGCACCGCCCACGAGAAGAACGACACCACGATGCGCAGCCGCGTGCGCTGGGCGCTGATGGTCAGCGGTTGACCGTTGGCCTGTCGGTACTGGTGATACAGCCAGCGTTGGTACCGCTCCAGCACCCCCGCCGTCACCTGCGCCGCATCGTGCACGGCGCGTTCCTCGGCCCATTCGACGAAGACGCGGATCAGCCGCCGATGCAGCCCGATGGTCTGCGGGGTGAAGTGCCGCACCTGGATGTGCGCCAGATAGCCCACCCACAGCGAGCGCAACGCCCCCGGCGCAGCGGGATCGGCCAGCAGCTCTTTGCGCTGCTGGGCGGCACTGCGCACATGGAACCGCCGCCCAGCCATTACGCCACGCCTACGGTATGATCCGATGCGGGCACCGTGTCTGGTAGTGCGTGGTCGGCAGATGTCGCGCCATCTGCGCGCCATGGGCGCGTTTCCTCGATGATTCCGCTGTGCACCGCGCCCCGAAACACCCCCGAATCCGGCCCGATTCCGGACCGAATGGCCCCCGAATGCGTGGCCTCTCGACCCGGAATGCCGTGCACCGTAGGCGTGGCCGCCAGGGTGTGCGCACCGGCCGCCGTCAGCCGGCGGCGGCCGAGTTCGGCCACGTCGATGAGCCCGAGGCAGAAACGCTGCCCATCCTGGCCCTCGCCCGTCCACGCCAGTTCATAGGCCATCCCGCCCCCCGAACCGACCCGGTGCGCGTGGACATATTCCAGGTCGATCAGCCGCGTCAGGTGGACATGCAATTGCGTGGGGGATATCGCGGTGTGCTCGCGCACCTGCCGCCGGGTGAAGCGCACCGCGTCCGGTGCCGTCGCCTGGGCGCGGGCGAGCCCGTCCACCAGCGTTTTGAGCGCGTGCAGCAGGCGGCGCGTCTGCGGGGCCAGTTCATCCAGGCCACGGCCGAGCACGGCCGCCGCCAGGCGGTTGGCGTCGGCCACGTCCTCCAGCGTCGCCTCGATGTAGGCCGTGCCGTCGCCCAGGCGCTGCAACGGCCGCTGTTGCTGGCGCAGAAACGCAATTACCCGGATCAGGCGCAGGTATTTCGCATGGTCGCGGCGGGTGCGCGGACTGGTGCTGGTGAAGGTCAGGTGCGGGGCATACGGATTGAAGACGCGCAGCGGCTGCAACAGCCGCTGCGCGTCGTGGTGCAATTGCAGGATCGCGGCCGCCTGCTGGCGGGCGCGGAAGCCCGCCACTGTCTCCAGATCGCGCTGGCGGGCATGCACCGCCTGGGTCTGTTCCCTGCTCTCGTCCACCGTCAGCACCAGGCAGCGGTTCTGCAATTCCTCGTCAATCTGCGGCTTGGTACTGGTCTGGAAGAACGCCACCGGGCCGCGTACTTCGCGCACCTTGGTTTCCAGTTCGTTGGTGGCGGGGTTCTTGACCGGCGCAGCGATGCGCAGGCTGCCGGCGGATTGCATCACCTTGATGGAATAGACCGCGTTGGCCGCGCCTTCGTCCTCGGCCACCGCCACGGCCTTGTGGCACAGGGCGTCTTCGCCCAAGTAGCGCAGGGCGGCCCCGGTCAGGTCGGTCAGCTCCAGTTTGTCTTCCGGCGGGATGAAGCGCATCACGCCATCTTGCAGGCTCGACTTGCCCGCGCTGCTGCTGGCCTGGATCAGCACCGCCAACGGGTCCGGCAGTTTGCGCGAGATGCCCGCGAGATAGCACACTTCCACATTCGCCGCCTCACCCACCACGCCGCAGGCATCGGCATGCGCGACGACCACGGAGAGGATGTCCGGACGCCGCAGGAACGCGGCGGCCGCCGCCATCCGTTCCGGGGTCATCGTCGCCACCGGATCGACCGGGGCGGGCTTGGCCGCCTGCTGCTGGGCGCGGATGGACTGATCCTGCAACGCCTCGGTGGCCAGCCACACCGACGCCAGTTCGGCCTTGATGCTCTCGGCGGCCGTGCCGAGTTCGGCGGCGACCGCCGCCACGGCACCCTGGCGCTGCTTGCCGTTGGCCAGGTCGATCTGGTCGCCCCACACCTGACCACCCGGCCCGGTGTCGATCACTCGCAGCGCGACCTTGAGCCGGTCATACGACGTGTTCGCTCGCCACCCCCGCACCCGCCACTGGCGCGGCGGGAATGCCGCCATCAGTTCATCCGGGCCGGTCTCGCGGAAACCAGCCGGGAGTGCGGCGGTGGTGGAGCCCGCCGCCGGAGCGGTGGCGGAGGCAGCGAGAGCGACGGGGGCGGCGGACAGCAGAGCGGCTGAAGAAGAATCAGCGGCAGCCGGTCGTGGTACGGCCCCACCAACCGCTGCCGCCATCCCTTCTTCAGTCGCTCTCGTCCTGTCCGCCCCGGCTGCCGCCGCCTCCTGGCCCGGCAGGGCCGGTACCACGATGCGCGGTGGACCGCCAACCCACGGCGCCACACGCAGCACGCTGGATACCATCTCGGCGGGATCGGCGGCGGTGCACACCGCCGCATTGGCATCCTGCCCGGCGGCGAACTGCACCCGGTGGACCGACAGCCCCATGCCAATGAGCGCATCCCCGATCATGGACGCGCCCCGGTCGCCCGCCGCGTCACGGTCGAAGGCGAGCCACACCGTGCGGGCGTGCGTTTTCAGGAAGTCGCGCACCTCGTCGGTGAATCCGTTCACCCCCAGGCAGGCCAGCGCGTGCGGTTGGCCGTGGGCGATGAACGACAACGCATCGATCACCGCTTCGCACAGGATCACCGACCCGCCGCGCTCGGCAGCGGCAGCACGACAGCCCGCCGCGTTCCACACGCCCCGGCGTGGCCCCGGCAGGTTCACATGCCGGGCGTCGTCGCTCGCCTTCTGCGCCCGGCGGCCATAGATGCTGACGATGGCGCCGGTGTGCGCGTCCTCGATGGGAAACGTCACGCAGCCACGGAAATGCACATGGCCCGTGGACCGATACAGCCCCACCGCCTCCAGCCGCGAACGCACCCGCGCACCCGCCTGCACCTGCTTCACCGGCAGCCGCGTGCCCAGGCTGCGGTCATCGAATCCGATCTGGTGGGTGCGGATCAACTCGGGGAACCACAGCCGCCGCCGCTCCAGCATCCCGCGCGCCTCGCCTGCTGTTGCCAACGGGTCCATGAGCAGCGTCTGATGGTAGAACCGCGCCACCTCGCCAATCAGCGCCACGCCTTCCGCGCCCTCGCTGATCGGGCACGTCAACTGCACCCGGCCAGCACGCGTGCCCTGGGGGATCGGCGGCGGCTCGCCGCGCTCAAACGCCAGCAGCCATGCCACCGCGTCAGGAAAGCCGATCCCCTCCAACGTTCGCACCCACGCGATCACATCGCCCTTCGCCCCGCAGCCAAAACACTGGTACAGGTTCGACGCCGTGTTGATGAACAGGCTGGCGGTCTCCTCCGGGTGGAAACAGCACCGCGCCTTGACCTCGTGCCCCCCGCCGCGCTCCAACTCCATCCCCCGACGCTCGGCCAGCGCCACCAGTGAGACCGCCTGTTTCAACCGGGCAACGTCGGCATCGGGGATGCGGGGCATGCAAAACCTCGGTAAAACAGCGTGTCAAGCCCTCTTGAGGGCGCGACGCACGCGACGGTGGCTTGATGATGTCTTTGTTTTATATAGATGTATTCTATATACCGGTCAACCCCCATGCCCCTCGCCGCCAGAAATCCCTGCTATGCTCCCGGCATGCCCGCCACCAAACGACCTTCCGCCCACATCGGCTTCGGCCGTCGGCTGGCCGCCCTGCGCAAAGCGCGTGGGATGAGCCAACTCGGCTTGGCCGATGCCTTGCACGTCAAACAGCCCACCGTGTCCTATTACGAGAGCCAGGACGGTACGCCCCAGGCTGACGTGCTCACCAAACTGGCAAAAATCCTGGGCGTCACGGTGGATGAACTGCTGGGCACGCCGGGGCACCGCCGGGCGCTGCCCACCGACGACCCGGCGGCGCAGCGCATGTGGAAGAAGTTCCAGCAACTCATGGAACTGCCCGAACCCGACCAGAAAGCCGTGCTGCACATGCTTGGCGGACTCGTTGCCATGCGCGGCAAGAGCCGCCAAACCCGCACACCTGAACCGGCCCACGCCTGAAGGAATCCGCCATGCTCACCATCACCGCCGATGAACTGGCCGCCCACCTGAAGGACTACCTGCCCCGCGTCGTGGCCGGTGAAGCCATCTCGATCCTCGACCACGGCCGCGCCGTGGCGCGACTGGTGGCGGAGCGGGCCATGCCCGCCGCCCTCGCCCGCGCTGTGGCGGATGGCTCTATCGTGCTGCCGGCCGCCAACGCCCGCCGCCTGACCACTGCCGAAGCCCCGCCCATCGCGGGCGGCGGGGCTTCGGCCGCTGACATGGTGGGCGAGGATCGCCGCTGATGATCGTCTATTTCGACACCTCGGCGCTGATCAAACGCTACATCACCGAGCCCGGCACCCCTGACATCTGCGCCGCCTGGGACACGGCGGAAGCCGCCGTGTCCTGCTGGCTGCTCTACCCCGAAATGATCGCCACCCTCGCCCGCAAACGCCGCGAAGCCATCATCCCCGCCGCCGACCTCGACACCGCCGAAGCCGCCTTCCGCCGCGACTGGCTCACCCTCACCCGCGTGGCCTGCGATGACCACCTCATCCACCGCATCGATGATCTCCACCGCCTCCACCGCCTGCGCGGAGCCGATTCCACCCACCTCGCCGCCGCACTCGCCTACCGCGAACTTGCCGACGAACCCACCGCCTTCGCCTGCGCCGATGTCCAACTTAGGGGCGCTGCGCACCTGGAAGGGTTGAAGCTCATTCCGGAGTAGGAATGAAATGCATGTCTAGGATTCTCTTGGTTCTATTTGCGGATGCTCAATCCTCTTTATACGCTTTTTAAAGCTAACGCATCGATCTCGCCGCCGCTAACTGTGCGATAGAACTCCATCCACTTGGTGGAGCCGTGGACGCGCTCCACCAACATCCACCAGATTTCAGCCATTTAGCGCGCAAATCGGCGTGCGCCGTTGATGAATCGTCGTATCCGAATTCCGTGCCGCAGCATGGACAAATCCCATACAAAGGGCACCCGTGCTGATCGTACGGAGGCTCGTCAAGATTGGGAAATCCACAGACAGGGCACACGTGCAATGTATGGTCATTGGCCATTGAAGTAATCCAGGTTAGTCGGCCATCCATGCACAGCAGGATCGGGTTTGTAATAGGTGCGCAGCACACCGTCCTTTGTTAAAACACCGAACTCATTTGTTGCCGGGTTAAACCGAACAACATCACCATTCGGCCGGACCTTCTCCAAGATGCCAGTCCCACGATTACCCATCATGAATCGATCTGCCGCTGCCTGATAGCTTGCCGCAGTGGCATGGCCGAAATCACCACCGTGGCGATTAAAGTGATCCATCAGCTTAGCATCAGACCCAAATTTTCCGACAATTCTTCCCAACTTCCCCCCAACCATGCCAACCACGGCCATCATCTTGCCGGCAATAGCCCCAGTGGGGACCATGTTCATAGCCAATTCATTGCGCAACTGTCTCAGTTCACGCACCGCCTCATCCTGACCGATCTGCCGGAGATTGCGGTACTGCGCAACCAAGTCGTCGTCGCTTTCAAGACACTGCTGGTCATCAAGCGCGGCAATGCGCTGCGCGAGAGTCTCAAGAGCATGCGCGCTGCCAATCGCTTGGTGGATCCGCGCCAAGGCCGCCGCATCCGTGCCACTGGCGAACTGATCGGCCATCTGGCCGAGCGTGGCCAGCGACACCGAATCCTGTGATCCGAATAATCGAACACGGGTCGCATCCTGCGGATCCACCGTCCCCACCAAGGTCCACATGGGGATGCCACTGGTACCCTCCGGCGACACAGCCCAGACAACCGCGCCATCAGGGAGACGACCCGCAAACTGCTCGCCTTCAGGATTAATGATACGGCGACCACCG
>JBILDK010000098.1:0-8237 GCA_044352625.1 Planctomycetota bacterium | reverse complement strand
GCGATTATGCCGGCGTCGGGGAGACGACCTTTACCATCGGCATTCAGCACCGCGAGAACGAGTGAGGAGAATTCATGACCGCCGGGAACGCCGCGAAAGACCACGCCTGCGGGTGCTCCGTTGCGCATCAGGGTCAGGCGCGGCACCGGCGAAGCGGCGCCAGCTTCGACCACGGTGATCTGCGACGAGGCTTGGGCGAGGCCGTCAGTCAACTCGCGCAGTTCGCCTTGGGCAGCGTGATCCGACGGGGCCAGGGCGAGGATAAGTGGCGAGGACAGCGGCGCAAAGACGGTGCGCAGTTGATCGAGGATGGCGGGGTCGAGCATGATGAACCTTAGGTTGTCAGATGGCTGGGGATGGGCTGGGAGCGCCGGTGCCCTCACCGGCATGCGGCGCTCCCAGGCGGCATCAAATCTTGCCGACCAGATCGAGGCCGGGTTTGAGGGTAGCGGAACCGGGCTTCCATTTCGCGGGGCACACTTCACCGGGATGATTGGCTACGAACTGGGCGGCCTGGATCTTGCGCAGCAGCTCCACCGCATTGCGGCCGATGCCGTTGTCGTGGATCTCTGCAATCTTGATCCGGCCGTCCGGGGCGACCACGAAGGTGCCGCGATACGCCAATCCCTCTTCCTCAATGTGCACGCCGAAGCCGCGGGTGAGGGTGCCGGTGGGATCACCTACGAGTGGGTACTGCACCTTTCTGATCGTGTCGCTGGTGTCGTGCCACGCCTTGTGGGTGAAGTGCGTGTCGGTGGACACGCCATAGACCTCGACGCCAAGCTTCTGCAATTCGGCGTACTGCTCCTGCAGATCACCCAGCTCGGTGGGGCAGACAAAAGTGAAGTCGGCGGGGTAGAAAAAGAACACCGCCCATTTTCCGCGAACATCGGCGTCAGTCAGGGGCTTGAACGCGCCCTGGTGAAAGACGGTGGCCTTGAAGGCGGGGATAGTGCTGTTGATGATCGGCATGATCGGCTCCTGAAGCGCACATGGCGCGGGGTGATGTGCCCAAGCTTAGCGGCTTGGGCCGTTGTCCTCGCGGTCAGATCCGATCGTCGCGATAGGTTGGGCCTATGGCCGAAAACGACGCCGCCCGGGACGATCAGGTCCCGGGCGGCGTGGCGGTACACCGAGGTGCTGAAATCAGCGGTATAACGGGCCGTATGCAGCGCAGGCGCGGTAGTCGGCGCCCTGGGGATCCTGGGCCCCGAACAGGCCCCAGGAGGCCGGGCGGTTGATCGCGTCCTCGGCCAGGTTGTGCATCGCCAGCGGGATGCGCAGCAGGCTGGCGAGGGCGGCAAAGTCGCCACCGACGTGGCCAAAGGTCAGGGCGCAGTGGTTGGCGCTCCACCCGGCCATGATCCCGTACACCGTGCTGGTAGGGCCGGAGGCGGTGAGCCGCGGCGCGAACCAGGTGGTGGGCCAGGTGGGATTGGTGCGGCCGTCGAGGATCTGATGCGCCTTCTCAGGCAACTCCACGGTCCAGCCTTCGATGACCTGCAGGATCGGGCCGAGGCCGTCCACCAGGCTCAGGCGGGTCATCGTGACCGGGATGCCGCCCAGGGTCTTGTAGTTGGTCGAGAAACCGCCGCCGCGAAAGTATTCGTCAACCGCGGGGCAGAACGTGACCGCCTTCATGGTCGCGCTGATGTCCTCCTTGCTGATGTCCCAGTGGTGCTTGAAGGCGGGCTTCCCCTTGGTCTTCATCGCGCCGATGCCATCAAGGGCGGCGGGTCCGGAGTTGATCAGGTGGATGATGCCGTGCTTGGCCTCGCCTTCGAGCTTGTGCCCGGTGACCCGCTTCACCGCCGCCGGCGACCAGTAGGTACGCACGTCTGCGAACACCTGGGCGGTATTGGTGAGCAGTCGGCCAAAGAGCATGGGCACGGCGTTGAGGCTGTCGTTCTCGGTGGCGACAACGTATGGGCTGCGCGGGCCGTTCCAGTCGAACGAGGTATTGAGCATGGCCTCGGCGAAGTCGCCATTGGGCAGGTGATCGGTCCAGTGGCGTTGACCCTGGAAGCCGCCGGCGATGGCGTCGTGGCCAAGGGCCTCCTCGCCAAAGCCAAGTTCGGCCAGCCGCGGATTGCCGACCATCATGTCGCGGATGATCTGGGTCATCTGCACGCAGATCTTCATTTCGGCGGCCTTGCGCTCGGCACTGTGCTGGCGCTTGGGTGGGTTGCAGTCGAAGCCGGGCTTGCAGTGCTGCTTGACCCACTCCAGGGCGCGTTCGGTCTCAGCGCCATCGACCACGTTGCGTTCGATGCGGCGCAGGACCTCGACCATGTCCACACTCTCGACGCGCATGCCGAGGTACTTCTGGAAGAAGTCGTGGCTGACAATCGAGCCGGCGATGCCCATCGAGGTGCCGCCGACCGAGAGGTAGCTACGGCCCTTCATCATTGCCACGGCGAGGCCAGCGCGGATGAACTGCAGGACCTTGGCTTCGACATCGGCGGGGATGCTGGTGTCGCCGGCATCCTGCACATCCTGGCCGTAGATGCCGAACGCGGGCACACCCTTCTGGGCGTGGGCGGCGAGTACCGCTGCGAGGTACACCGCGCCAGGGCGCTCGGTACCGTTAAAGCCCCACACCGCCTTGGGCATAGTGGGATCGAGGTCCATGGTCTCGGAGCCGTAGCACCAGCAGGGGGTGACAGTCAGCGAGACGCCCACGCCTTCCTTGGCGAACTGGCGGGCGCAGGCCGCGGCCTCGGCGGCGCCACCAATGCAGGTTTCGGCGATGACACAGCGCACCGGGCTGCCGTCGGGGTACTGGAGCTTGGACGAGATCAGCGCGGCGGCGGCCTCGGCCATGGCCAGGACCTGGCCTTCGAGTGACTCGCGCACGCCGTCACGGCGACCATCGATGGTGGGGCGGATGCCGATGGCGGGGAACGGCTTCATCGGGCCGAGGGGCTCGCCAAAGCTGCCGCTGGCGGTGACAATGGCCTTGGCCGAGGACTTGGACTTCTTCGCGAACATGGGGGATGGCTCCGGGTGAGACCCTCATATTATGTCCGCACCTGCCGCAGGAATCCCCGCAGTTGTCCTCGACTTGCCTTTAATCGTCCTCATAATTATTGGCATATGTCAACTGAACCACCGTATTTTTGCACTAAGGTAGTATCAACCCGCCGATTCTGGATCCCGGACGAGAGCCTGGATCCGCGCTTAGGGGTGCTCAGCGGCGGATTCGAGCACGTGGCCCGGGACTATGAGATCGCGCGCGATGGCTTCCCTAGCCCACTACTCGAAATGGTCGCCGGTGGCGAAGGCCACCTGGAACTTGCGGGGCGCCCCTATCGCCTCGTGCCAGGCACGCTGTTTGCCTACGGCCCCGGCGTAGCGGTGCGGGTTACCACCGATCCGCGCGCGGTGCTGCGCAAATATTTCCTGGCTTTGCGCGGTAGCGAGGTTGCCGGACTGCTGGCCACGGCGCACCTCACCCCGGGCTCGGTGGCGGTGGTGGCAAATCCTTTGCCAGTGATCGACATTCTTGAGCAGGCCATCCGCTGGGGCGAGGGCAACGCTCCCAGCCGCAGCCGCGCCTGCGCCACCGTGGTGGAGTACCTCGCGCTACGTCTGGCCCACGATGCCCTGCCTGCAGGGTCGAGCGATTCTGGCGCCTTGGTCACTTTTCGGCGCTGCCGGACGCTTATCGAACGTCGGTTTTTGGAGGTTCGCACCCAGGCCGGGGTCGCCGCCATGTGCGGGATAGAACCCAGTTATCTGTGTCGCCTCTACCGACGTTTCGCCCTGGAAAGCCCGTACCAGCACTTGCGTCGCCTGCGCTTGCACCACGCCCTCGCACGGCTGCAAGCAGGCCGATCGGTGGGGGCGGTCGCAGACGAAGTTGGCTTCAGCGACCCGGCGCACTTCTCGCGTGCGTTCGTACAGTGCTTTGGCCTGCCGCCGAGCCGGGTGCGGTGAGTTATCGCAGCGCCGGATTCGCCGCTGGACGTACCGGCTTGGCGGGTTCATCGCCCATCCAGCCTTTGGCCGCGTCGATCAGCCGGTCGCGCAATACATAAGACAGCGCGATGAAGGCGAGCATGCCGACGCCGATCAGCAGCCAGCTGGCCACGCGGGCGGTGCCTGGTCGCGTTCCGCTGGCCTCCTCGTCCTCTGCGGGCTTGGCGATGCCGGCGATCACGCAGAGGTCGGATTCGAGGTGTTTGAGCTTGGCGTAGCGGTCCTTGGCCTGCTTGGCCAGGCACCGCTCAATCACGCTCTGCAATTGGCGGTCCATGCGCGGGAAAACAGGCCGCTCGTTGCAGTGTTTGGCCATCAGATCATAGGGGCTGTCGGCGTCGAACGGCGTGTGACCGGTCACCATCTCGAACAGGATGATGCCCAGCGAATACATGTCGGTCTGGGCTTGCACGTCGCGGGTGCAGCGGCACTGCTCGGGACTCATGTAAAGCGGAGTGCCCATGATGTGCCCGGTGTTGGTCAGGGCGATGGTCTTGGGATCGACGCTTTTGGCGAGGCCGAAATCCGCCACCTTGAGGATCGAGGCGCCCTTGGTCTTGCCCGGGATCAAGCTGACCTTGCCGTTGGCATCCTTGGTGAGCAACAGGTTCTCAGGCTTGAGATCCCGGTGCACGGTCTTGGCGGCGCGCAGGCCGCGCACGGTCATGATCCCGATCCAGGCAGCCTCGGCCGTGGACAGGGTCTTGCGCGCATCGAGCACATCGCGCAGGGACCCGCCGGCCATGTATTCTAGGGCGAGAAATGGATAGCGTTCGTGCGTACCGTGGCTTTCCAGGCCGACCACATGCTGGTGTTCGACTCCTTCAAGCACCTTGCGTTCGCGGATGAAGCGCGGCATATCATGCACGCTTTCCAGCACTTTGACCGCAACCAGTTGTTCCGGATCGGACAGCTTGTGGCAGCGATAGACGCTGCCACAGCCGCCTTCGCCCAGCTTCTTAATGACCTTGTAGCGGCCATCGATCACATCCTTGGGACGTAATTCAAGCTTGAGGGACGGCTTGGCCATGGACGGCAGCATAGGTGCCGCAGCGGGATGCCAATTGCCGGCCCAGACGCAGTGGGATCATCCCTCGCCATGACTATAGCTGAAACCGAGGTAGCCCTGGCCGCCTGGCTTGATCTGGGGGTCAATCATGAACGTGGTGGCACCTTTGCCGCCATCGGCCTGGAGCGGATCAGCGCTTTCCTGCGTCATCTGCCAACGCCACCGGCGCCCCTGACCGTGGCCGGCACCAAGGGCAAAGGCTCCACCGTGCGTTTGGTCGAGGCCGCCTTGCGCGCCCACGGCTTGCCCACGGTCGCGTTCACCAGTCCGCATGTGTCCTGCCTCAACGAGCGTTGGCGCATCGACGGCGAGCCGGCAAACTGGGCGGTCCTGGCGGCGGCCGCCGGGACGGTTCAGGCGGTCCTCGACCAGCACCCAGCTGAGCTGACGTGGTTCGAGCGCAGCTTTGCTCTGGCGGTGGTGCTGGCGGCGTCTCGGCCCGGCGTGCATTTCCTGTGCGAGGTCGGGCTGGGCGGCCGTTTGGATTGCGCCAATGCGTTGGATGCGGCGGTGGTGGTGATCACCCACCTTAGCCACGACCATCGCGACGTGCTTGGTCCGACCCTGTCGCACATCGCCCGGGAAAAACTCGCGGTGGCCCGGGTTGGCCGCCCACTGGTGATTGCGCCCCAGACGCCAGAGGGGTGCGTAGCGATCCGCGCCTGCCTTCCGCCCGAGCGTGAGGCGCAGTGGATTGTCTCGTCCGGCGAACCTGTCTCGCTCACCCTGGACGGAGCCCATCAGCAGGGCAATGCCGCCGCGGCGTTGGCGGCCGCAGCGGCGCTGTATCCAGCCCTCGACCGGAATCGGGCGTTGGCGGGTATGGCGGCGGCCGGTTTGGCTGCGCGCTGTCAGGTGATCGAACAACCGGCCCGGCGCCTGCTCATCGATGGGGCTCACAATGGTCCGTCGCTGGCAGCGACCGTGGCCGTGGCAGCGGCGCGGCTGCGCCCGGGTTGGCGGCTGATCCTGGCTCTGGCCAGCGATAAAGAGGTGGAGGAGGTCCTTGCTGCAATTCCGCCGGAGGTGATCGTGCGGCGCTGCGGCTATGCCTCGCCCCGGGCCCGCGGCGCAGAGGCATGGCCGGCCAGGGCGTTGGCCTGGCCTTGGCATGCGGACATCGGCGCGGCTTTGGCGGCGGAACCGGACGCCGATCTGTGCATCAGCGGCAGCCTGTACCTCGCAGGCGAGGCCCTGCGGGCACTCGGTCATGGTGGTCGTCTGCCGGGATGACTAGCGACCGAGTTCCCAACGCAACGCCGCCGTGAGGTCGCTATGCATCCAGCGGAAGTTGGTGGCATGCAACCGCGTTGGCACTGCGCGGCAGGAGCCGAGCAGCAGGCTGCGGCCCATCTCGCCGAACAGCGCCCCCACGGCTGCGCTGGGCAGCGGGGCGAAGGCCGGGCGGTGCAGGACCGCGGCGAGGGTGGCGGCGAACGAGGCCTGGCGCTCCGCACGCGGGGCAACCGCGTTGACCGGCCCAGCCAAGCGCGCATCGGCGAGGGCTGCAAGGATAATGTGAAGCAGGTCGTCGCGCCCGATCCACGGCACCCACTGTTGGCCGCTGCCGACCCGTCCGCCCAAGCCGGCGCGGAAGGCTGGCAACATCGCTGCCAGCGCGCCGCCATCGGCCGCCAGTACCATGCCGGTGCGCAGGTGCACGGTGCGGATGCCAGCGAGGCGAGCAGGGTCAGCGGCGCCTTCCCAGTCGCGGCAGACTTCAGCCAGGAAATCCCGACCGCGTGGCGCATCTTCAGGACATTCGGCCTCACCGGCATCGCCGTAGGCACCGCTGCCAGAGGCAACGATGAACACCCGCGGCGGCCGCGGCAGGCGGGCCAGAGCCTCGGCCAGGACGCGGGTCGACGAAATGCGGCTCTCGCGGATCGCGCTGCGGGCAGCACCGGTCCAGCGTTGGGCGACGCTCTCCCCGGCGAGATGGATTACCGCATCGACGTCTGCGAAGGCCGTCGCATCGATCAGTCCACGCTGCGGATCCCAGTGGGTGCCATGGCCATCGCGGCGCAGGCGAATGACCTCGTGCCCACCAGTGGTTAGGAACGGTACCAGCGCGCGGCCGACCAGGCCACTGGCCCCAGACACCAGGATACGTTGGCGTGGCAAGTCGGCAGCACGGTGGCGGGCGAGGTCTTCTTGCATTCGGGTATGACGCCAGGCGAATTGCCGCGGCAGGTCCCGGGCGAGGCGTGGCTCGATCAGCCAGCCTGACCCGGTGTGGGTCTGCCAGTCAATCGCGTCCTGCAGGATGCAGCCGCCGGGGACGTCGCTGAAACGATGCTCGTGGATCCACGAGCGCATGGGGCCCTCCGCCTGCTCGTCGATGAAATGGCTGCCGGGCACCACCTCGGGGTGGCGCGCAACCCATTCCAGGCCCAGGCCGCAGGGGCCGGGGATGCGCAGCCGTGCACGCGCGCCGCGGATCAGTGCCGCCGGTTCTTCGATCACGCGCACGCCGCTCCACGGCGCCACCAGCCGCGGCAACGCCCCTGGCGCCGCGTGCCAGGCGAAGGCCTGGGCGGCGGTAACGGGCAGGTGGCAACGGGCGGTGAAGGTGCTCACAGGAAACTGGTCTGCGGCGCCGCCGCGTAGCGTGCCAGGTAGTCGTCGAGGTCGAGTTTGCGCCGGGCGCTGTCCGAGGACATGTAGCGGATCGAGCCAAAGATGGCGCGCTCGGGCGCCCATGGTCGATCAAAACGGCCCAGGGTCCACATGATGCCCGTGTAGCTGTTGGGGTCGCGTCCGTCCAGGGCATAGCGGTTGTTGAGCTCAATCAGCACGGCGAGGGCGGCCGCGGGCGAGGCGGACCACTCCAATACTTTTTTAGCCCACAGCATGCGCAGGTAGTTGTGCATCACGCCCTCACGCACGAGTTGGGTCTGGGCCGCATTCCACACCGCGTCATGGGTTTGGGCGGCGGCAAGCTCGGCGAGGTCGTAGCGGTGGGGACGCGGATCTGCCGCGTGGCACCCGAGCGTCGTCCGGGCCCAGGCAGGCAGGCCTTCGTAGCTGGTGTGGTCCGGCACATGATGGCAGAAGTGAAAGCCCAATTCGCGCCACACCAGCAGTTGGTCGAGCAGCGCCTCGCCTGGGGCGGACATACCCCACCAGCCCTCCTTGGAGCCAGTGACTTTACGCTCGATGATGTGGTCGATTGACCAATGTTCTT
>JBILDK010000003.1:0-25693 GCA_044352625.1 Planctomycetota bacterium | reverse complement strand
CCAGGACCTTGCCCTTGGCATCGCGCAGCGTCACCTGGATTTGGTACAACCAGGGCTCGGTCGGGTTCCACCAGCGAAATTCCGGAATGATGAAGGGGATGCGGAAATAGTTGAGCCCCTTGGAGACCTTTGGCGAGTCCTTGGAAAACGTGGGTTTGGTGCCATCGAGCGCCAGCTTCTGCGCGCCGTCGGTCAGGGCGCCGGTAAAGACGGTGTGCTGGAAATTCTGACCATACACGGCCAGTTCGAGGGTGATGTTTGGTTCATTGATGTCGCAGTTGCGGACCTCGATCCAGGCCTCCGCGCCGGACTTTTCAGGCTGCGGACGGACGAAGATATCATGCACCTGCAGGCGCGGCCGGGCCTCGATCGCGACGGGTTGGTATATGCCCATGCCCGGCGGGCAGCAGACCCAACCCTGGTCGGGATTATCGAACCCAAGGCCGGTGAAGGCGTAGATCTTGTCACCGCGATTGGACGAGAAGTTGTGCATCACGAAGTCGTTGTCGACCTGCACCAGCAGCACGTTCTCGCCCAAGCGGACGTGGGCTGTGCAGTCGAAGGCGAACGGAGCGAAGAATCCTTCATGATCGCCGACGAAGGTACCATTGACGAATACCCGTGCCTTGTAATCCACACCTTTGAAGTCGGTGAAAATTGCACCCACATCCAGCATCGCCTGCGTGACCGTGAAGGTGGTGCGGTAATAGGTGGTGGCCATGCCCACCGGCCCGTCGTAATGCGGAATCGCGACCGTCTTCCACTCACCCTTGCCGTTCTGGGCATGGAGGAAGTCCTGGAGATCATCCGCGGTCGCCAGACGCCACGCCATGCTGGTGATCGGCACCGTGATGCGGGTGTCCGGAATGGCCGGCGCCAAGTCGGCGGTGAAGGGCATGTAGCGGGTGCGGAAACGATCCAATTCCGCAGCCAACTCCTGTGGCGTATCGAGCTTGTCCATCGGCGTGAACGGCTGGGCGTCAGCGGCCCAGGGCAGCACCGTGTCCGGTAGCACCGGCGGCTCAGGCGTGATCAGCCGTTCCTGGTGCAGCCCCTTGTCCTCAGAACCGATCGCAGCCAGATCGGCAGGAGGCTTGGGCGTCGGTTCTGCCCCGTGAATCGGTATCAATGGCATGCATGCCAGGACGGCGAAAATAAAGGATGTACGATAGAGGCGCATGAAAAGCTCCTTATTGTTCGGTTTAATCACGACCACGCACAACGGGAAACCATGCTGACTATTTCACAGATTACGCGTCGTCCAGCCCGAGATAGTCACAAAAAAATCCTTTTGAGAACAGAAGCTCCCTCACGCCGGTACATCTCATGTAGATGCCCAGTTGAAGAAGCGCTTGGGATTGCGATAGCTGATGTCGGAAACCATCTCGCCGACCAGACCCAGGTCGTCAGGAATCATCCCACCGGCCATGTCGCGACCCAGGATGCGGCAGAGCAGCCTGCGGAAATACTCATGGCGGGTGAAGCTGAGGAAAGAGCGGCTGTCGGTGGTCATGCCGATGAAGTTCGCCAGCACCCCCAACTGGCTGAGGGCTTCGATCTGCCGGGTCATGCCGTCGAGCTGGTCGAGGAACCACCAGCCGGGACCATGCTGCATACGTCCGACGCCGGTGCCGTCTTCGAAGCAGCCACACAGGGCGACCATGGCCTCGTTCTCACGCGGATTGAGATTGTAGAGTACGGTTCGCGGCAGGATCCCGGCGGCGTCCAGTCGCGCCAGAAAAGCTGCAAGGGGCCTGATGTAGTCCACCGCGGCGATCGTATCAAGTCCGGCTGCGGGTGGCAGGATCGCGCCAAGGCGCTGATTGACTGAGCGCAGGGCGCCGAGATGGAACTGCTGCACCCAGCCGCGACGCGCGTCCAGCGCGGCAAGTCGTTCCAGCAGCCAGGATTGGTAGCGGGCAGCCTGCAGCGGAGCGATAACCGCCTCAGCGCGTGCGGCCGCTACGATGACGGCGGCCTCGGCATCCGTGGCCGGTTCGCCCGGCATGGTCTCAAGACCGTGATCGGAGGCGCGACAACCGGCCGCATGAAAGGCGTCGTGCCGGTGGGAGAAAGCCACCAGCAGGTCGTCGGCGGTGGCGATATCCCGCCCAGCCGCCTTCCCAAGGCGATCGACCCAGGCATTCCATGACTGGCTCTGGTCGATGGCGAGGGCCGGATCCGGTCGCCAGGTGGGGCACACCTGGAATCCGATGCTGGGATCCGCAGCAATGGCGCGGTGATGCTCCAAGGAATCCGTGGGATCATCCGTGGTGCACAGCACCTCGACCCGCATCTGACGCAAGATCCCAGGCGCGGTGAACGCGGGCTCAGCGAGACGGGCTGACATCGCCTCCCAGATGCCATCCGCGGAGGCTGGAGACAGCGTGCGGTCGCTGATGCCGAAAGGCCGACGCAGCTCCAGGTGCGTCCAATGATACAGCGGATTGCGCAACAGGCGTGGGACGGTGGCCGCCCAGGCATTGAATTTCGCACGTGCGGGAGCCTCGCCCGAGCAACAGCTCTCGGAAACCCCGCTGGCGCGCATGGCGCGCCATTTGTAATGGTCGCCGTTCAGCCACAGCTCGGCGGGGTCAGTGAACCGGTGGTGGCCTGCCACCAGGGCCGGATCGAGATGACTGTGGTAATCGATGATCGGCAAATCGGCAGCAACCTCATGATATAGGCGGCGTGCCTGAGGTGTGTCGAGCAGGAAGTCGGGGGTCAGGAACGAGGGCATACGGGGGCCTGTATGGAGGAATACGCCGGTGATGTCGAACAGATGAAACTCGCGCAGGGCAACGACACCCAGGAGCGGTAGCTGCATCGATCGGCCATCATGACGCCGAAGCAGAATCAATGATGTCGCAGCGGAACACAGTCACAGCAACCAATCGCGCAACACCAAGCATAATCGCGCAACCTCAAGCTCATAAGGCACACGTGAATCGGCGTCTCGCCAACTCAGGTCCTCAGCCCCACCGCCGCCCTTTACGGCAAAACTTGTGACATGCTCAGAATGCCCGCAGGGTACTATCTTCATCCAAAAAACGTCGTTGATGGTGGGTAGTGGAGCGGCAATGCCATCCGCCCTGTCCACCGAGCACCTCCTGGGTGCAGCTCGCTGGCGCTGCGCGAGGCTGTTCCCCACCCACTACCCACCACCAACATCAACAGGCAGGTTGATATTATACCCCGATCCACAGCATACGTCCGTGCTTCACGACAATCCAGCCAATAATGCCCTGCCCGGAATGCCCTTTGCCTGCATTTTAGCAGGAGGAAAATCGGTTGGCAGTGCAACGCCTAGCCGACTGTCATTACATATCACCTCAAGCGACCGTCTCCATAGTGAGACGCGCCATTTAAAGGCCCCATTATGAGCAATCCCTCATTATGGTTTATCACGCGCAATGGCAAAGAACATGGTCCCTTGACCGTCGATGCGGTAAAAGAGTTGGTTCAGAAGGGACAGATTCAGGCGGATACGTTGGTTCGACGCGGGGATGTGGCACAAGCGATTCCGGCAAGTCAGGTTCGCGGTCTTTTGCCCCCCGTCGTGCCCGCACCCCTGGCGGCACCATCGACGCCGCTTCAGCCCCAACCGCGACCAGCAGTGATGCCCCGTAAACCGACCCCGCGACGGTCTGATAGACACGGCAAAGCCTCGGGGAAATCTCAACTCCCTGCCCCTCATCATGATTTCGCCAAGTCAGAGCCAGGTGACGTCCTGGACCATCATGCTGAACTGGCCACTACCATTCCCGAGGATCGGGCGAGTGTTCGCGAACGCTTGATAAGTATGGCGTGCGATATGGGCAGCATCGGCCTTATCGCTGCCATTTTGTTGCTTGCTGGCGTACTTCAGGTCTGGTCTGCTGGCGATAATGCGCGCCAGACCATAGCCGCAAAACGTGCCCAGGATTCGGCGGCAAGCGTTGCACGCAAGGGAGATCCGCGCCCATCACTTGAAGCCTGGCCAACGACTCAAGAGACATGGAAACAACTCAGCGTCACCCTGAAAGCGGATATTGCAGCCATTGACGCTCAATTGGCGACCATGGCGGCAGAAGCCAAAGCTGAATTACAGAGTCGTCCCGCGGTGGAAATACCCAGAGCCATTGAAGAGCGCCTGGAGAAGGAGGCAAAAATCGCTGATAAATTGGCACGCATTAACGTAAATCGACTGAACCTCGTTAATGAATTGGACTTTCGAGAGAGTTTGCTGCTCTATGAAAATGAACAATATGCAAAGGATTCACGGCTCGTTACCGAGGATCGTAATGCCTCACTGCTTATTGGCTCTCTCCTGATCTTTGTTGGCCTTTTGATCGCTTTGAGCGTGATGCCGTTGATGGAAGGCTACACTGGGGCCTCACTCGGTAAGCGGCTTCGTGGCCTGCGGGTGGTTGGACAGGATCGGCAACCCATTACCTATAAACAGGCCTTGATTCGGCATGCAGCACGCCTCATTCCAGGTCTTCCACTGCTGCTGGTTACCGCGCCAGACCATCTTGGCCCTCATGATCGCTGGTCACAGACCGAGGTCATTTACACCAAACGTGACAACCATAATCAGGCTGCTGGACGAAATCGTCGTCGCGGCCAGCCTGTGGTTAGTCATTAGCCATTACCTCGCGGCATTGCCCTGTAGGCAGCGCCCAGATCCAACGCTGTTCACTTCGCATTCATCACCGGGAATCGCCCGCTCAGGGCCTTACCGAGCTGCCGCGGCGGGCGGTAGCGGATCATCACCTGCGCAATGCCCAGTTTGGCCAGGTGCCGGTTGAATGCCTGAGCGATCAAGCTGACGCCATTGTCGGTCACCAGGGCCGCCGCGGACCCGCTCTGCTTTGGCCCAGATCGCCGCGAGGCCGACCATGACCCCCCTCGCGCCGAACGACTCGGTGAGGTGGCAGGCCAGCAGATCCCGGCTCATGCGGGATTGTGTTCCACTCTGCGCGATTCATCCCCTGGGATCCTTCCCCGTGTGCGTATGGCTTTGCCATTGCGCCAGGCCTGTCCCGGACTCTGGAGGGGATCACTCAACGTTTCCGTCGAGCTCCCACCACCACCATCCACCACATGCCTTCCCCGTCCGCGAGTACACCATGATCCCCAGTTGGCGTTGGTTCGGCCCCAAGGACCCCATTTCCCTGCGCGAGATCCGACAAGCCGGCGTGACCGGCATCGTCACCGCGCTCCACCACATTCCCTGCGGTGAACTGTGGACGGTGGAGGAGATCAGCGCCCGCAAGCGGCTGGTCGAATGGGACGAGCAGCGCAATCGCCCTACCGGCCTGTGCTGGAGCGTCACCGAGAGCCTGCCGGTGCACGAGTCGATCAAGACCCGTACCGGTGACTGGCGCCGGCGCATGGACATCTACCTGCAGAGCGTCCGCAATCTCGCCGCCGTGGGCGTGACCACCATCTGCTACAATTTTATGCCGGTGCTGGACTGGACCCGCACTGACCTGGAAATGGAGTTCGCGGACGGCAGCAGCGTGCTGCACTGCGACTGGCCTTCCATCGTCGCTTTTGATGTGTTCATCCTGCGCCGCCCTGGGGCCGAGGGCTGCTACAGCGCCGATGAACTCTCCGCTGGGCGCCGACGCTTCGAACAACTCGATGAGGCAGGACGCAAGCACCTGTCCGACACCATCCTGCTGGGTCTACCCGGCACCGTCGACGACCTCACACCGGAGCAATTCCTGGAGATGCTGGCCCGTTATCAGGGCATCGATGCCGAGCGTCTGCGCGGCAACCTCATCGCCTTTTTGACCGAAGTGGTGCCGCTGTGCGACCAGCTCGGCATGCGCATGGCCATCCATCCCGACGATCCGCCGCGGGACATCTTCGGCCTGCCGCGCATCCTGTCGACCCCGGACGATGTGCAGCGCCTGATCGACGCCGTTCCCTCCCGCGCCAACGGCCTCACCCTCTGCACCGGTTCGTTCGGTGGTCGCGCCGACAACAACGTCGCCGGCATCGCTGAACGCTTCGCCGACCGGGTGCACTTCGCCCACCTGCGCAACGTCAGCGCCACACCCGACGACACCGGACGCTCCTTCTGCGAGTCCGGTCACCTTGAGGGTCGGGTGGACATGGCGCGGGTGATGTCGGCGGTCATGGCCGAGGAAGACCGTCGCCGTGCCGCCGGGATGGCCGAACCGGGCATCCCCGTGCGCCCCGACCACGGCCGCCTGCTTGACTGCGACCGCCAACGCGGCTGCTACCCTGGCTATTCCTATGCCGGACGCCTGCTCGGCTTGGCTGAACTGCGGGGCCTGGAAGCCGGTCTGCGCGCCTCCCGCGGTGGAGCCGCCCATGCCCGCTGACACCCTTGCCGGCACGGTTGCCGTGGTCACCGGTGCCACCAGCCGGTGGAGACAACGGACGTTCTTCGCACCGCAGTCAGGGTAGGCGAAGCGCGATCCTGATACGAAATCAACCCGCATCTCCAGGAGGCGCTGCTCGGGGCGGAAGTCGGTGTGAACCAAGCACCACTGCGTAATCTAGCCGCGATCTGCAGTGAAAAGCGGGTTGGTGTCCCTGCCAGCGCCTTGGCCTGCAGCTCGACCGACAACTACCCACTTTTTTTCGGCACAGAGCCAGAAAACAACAAGGCCTTAGGTGACTTTACCCCGATATCCGCAGTTGATGGTTCATCCCGAAAACCGCAGTTGATGGTTTATGGTTGAAGGTTCTGACACAGCGAGTTGCCGCGTTGTATCCGAGCATCCAACAGGTAAACGACACTGGCGCCGTAACGCCGTGGCTCGAAACCATGAACCAATAACCGCGACGTTTGGGTTTACACTAAAAGCCTAGCACAATCAAGATTCAGTCGGTCCCAAAGTACATTCCGCAAAACCTGCGCGGGGTTTTCAGTGGCATTGTTTCAGCCCGCGGCGCATTGCCCTCCTGGTCGGGTATGGCGTCAATCGCGCAGCGACGCGAAGCAATGCACTGTATCGGAGACTTGCAGCTGTGTCGGAGTCTTACGCTTAGGCACGCGTCTCGACCTCTGGTCGGCAGATCAGGAATGGCTCGGACCATTGCTGGGCATTGTCACACGACCATGCCACCGCGGCGCCGGTGAGCACCGCCAGGCGTACGCCATGCGCGCCGCCGGTGATCAGGCAGGCTGGGCCATCGCCGCTTTCCTCGATTGGGGTGAGGCGCGCCGGGACTGCGCCAGTGGGACCAAGGCCGGTCACCGCGCACCACTGCCAGGCGCCATCACGCCACAGCTTGACCGCCGTGATCTCGCGTCCGGGGCCCGACTCCTTGAACGTGGCCATGCCGCCCTCGGGCAGATTGGTATTGGGTTCGATATCGAGGTACATGTCGTCAGCCTTTCGTGACCAGGAACCGCGGGTCACGCCACGGTTCGTTCCTGCGTGATGCCATGCCGTCGGGCTGCACCTTAAAGCGGTGATGCATCCAGAAATACTGACCTGGCACGAGGCGGATCATGGCGGACACCGCATCCATGGCCCACTGGGTGCTGGCCATAGCGGGATCCCTCGGCCGCGCGGTGAAGGTCCGATACCGCCCCGCCGCCACCCGCAGGCAGCACATCGGAATCACCGGCACGCGCGCCTTGCTGGCGAAAAACGCTGCCCCGGGATGGCACCAGGCCGGCCGGCCGAGAAACCACGCTGCCTCACCCTCCTCGGTCATTGGCCGTTGGTCGGCGAGCAGCCCGAGCCAGGCCCCCTCGCGCAGCGCGCGCAACACCTTCAACGCCCCAGTGCGGTCGCCGCGACGCGCATGCTGGACGATCAGGCCGGTCGCCTGGCGGCGGGCGTTGAGTGCGGCATCCACCGCCGGATTGTGCAGCTCCTTGCCATACACGAGGAGTTGGGTGCCGCCCCCCTGCACCGCCAACCCGCCGGCGTCCCAATTCCCTCCATGCAAGGTGAGCACGACCGCCCCGTGTGAGCGCTCCATGATCCGGCGCGTCCAAAGCGGACTGGACCACGACAGATGCCGTTCCGCCCCATCCACCCCACCGATGGTCCACACCGCCAGGAAGTTCGCCCCCATGCTGGCATAGGCCTGGCGCAGCACCCGGGCGCGCTGCGGTCCGCGCATGCCCAGAGTCAGCTCGACCAGCCGCGCGCAATGCCGCCGCCGCACTCCCAGGTGAAAGGCCAGCACCCCGAACCAGCCACCTAGCCGATCCGCGGTGTCCACTGCCAACAATCCTAGCAGTCCCAGCACGGGCAGCGTGACGAAACGATCAAGCCACCGTTCCGCGTTCCTCTTTCCGTGTTCCGCGTTGGGTGCGTTCCCTAGGCCGCTTCCTGCCGATGGCCGGACCGCCGGCGCCAGGGCCCGTTCCTGCGGGTCATGAAGGTGGGTCACGGCGGGGTCTGCGCCCCCGCACCACTCCGGCCCTGCGGGCCTCCGCACCCCAGCAGCCAGACGGCTGCTCACATCTTCTCCGGATGCTCCAGCAGGTCGACGATGTGCTTGAGCAGCCGGCCCGCCGCTCCCCCGTCAGCAATGCGGTGGTCGAAGGTCAACGTGACCTCGGCAGCGCGGCGCCGGCCCCAGCTCTTGAGCGCAGGTTCCCACTCCGGTTTGTTCTCGACCGCGCCGATGCCGAGGATCAGGCCCTGGCCCGGTAGTGGGATCGGGGTGGCCCAGGTGATGCCGAAGGTGCCGTAGTTGGACACCGAACCCACCGCCTCACCGATGTCGCCGACGCGGCCGCTGCGCGCCTTGGCGATGACCTCTTCAACCACCGCGGTCAATTCCGGCAAGAGGATCTTCTCGACCCCGCGGATCACCGGGGTGACCACGCCATCATCCACCTCGACCGCCACCGCCAGGTCGATCGACGCCGGCTTGATCAGGCGATATCCGTGAATGCGGCAGGCCAGTGCATTGCCCCCAGCCAACCCGAGGGCCAGAGCGCGCAGGCCATAGATCGTGGCGCTGGGCCGGCCGGCGATGCTGCGCCGGTGCTCGAGCAGCGCGTCCATGCCGGCCTCCATCGCCACCGTCGCCAGGGGCCGCGCCCACGAGCGCTCCATCGCCTTGGCGACCGCCTGGCGCACCGCACTCATCGGCTCGCCCGTGGCAAGATAGCGGTCGATGTCCTCGACCGTAACCCGGCCACCGGCACCTGAGCCGGGAATCACCGATAGATCGGTGACTTTGAGGCCTGACGCTACCAGCCGCTCGCGCACCGCCGGGCTAATGAAAGCGGCCTCGCCGTGCGTGGCGCGCAAGGCGGTATCACGGCGCGGCCGAGTCGGCGGAGCCGGAGCGCCCGCAGGCGCCGGGACCAGAGCAGTCGGAGCGGTCGGCATGGCCTCGGCGGCCACGGTCAGAAAGGCGAGCACCTCGCCCACCGCCACGGCAGCGCCCGGAGCGACCATCTGTTCAGCCAGCACACCCGCCGCGGGGGCGGCGACGGTGAGCAGCGATTTCTCGGTCTGGACCTCGACCAACTCTTGCTCGGCGGCGACGGCCTCGCCGGGCTTCACCAGCCAAGCCACCACCGTGGCCTCGGCGGCGGACTCGCCGAACTGGGGCATGCGCACGTCGAGCTTGGCCATCTCAGAACTCCACGGTTTCCAGCACGGCCTGCGCGATGCGCGCTGCGTCTGGCTTGAAGGCGTTGAACAGGTCCACCTGGTAGGGCACGGGCACGTCCTGGGCGCACAGCCGCCGCGGCGGCGCATCGAGCAGGGTGAAGCCCTCGGTGGTGGCGCAGGCGATCACCTCGGCGGCGACGCCGCCATAGGGCCAGGCCTCGGTCGCAACCACCAGGCGGTTGGTGCGCGCCAACGAGGCGAGCATGGTGCGGGTATCCAGCGGGCGCAGGCAGCGCAGATCCACCACCTCGCATTCGATGCCGTGGTTTGCAGCGAGTCGCTCCGCGGCCTCCAAGCACTGGTGCACCATCCAGCCGTAGCTGACCAGGGTGCAATCGGCACCGTCGCGGCGGATCGCGGCGCGACCCAACGGCAGGCGCGGCGCCGCGGTATCGAGGTCTTCACGAAGATGGTTGTAGAGGAACTTATGCTCGCAAAACGCCACCGGGTCATTGCCACTGATCGCGTCGCGCAACATGCCATAGGCGTCGCCCACGGTGGCCGGGGCCAGCACCACCAGGCCGGGGTGATGGCACAGCCACGCCTCGGGCATCTGGCAGTGGTACGGGCCACCGCCCGGGGTGCCGCCGGCGGGCAGGCGGAACACCGCCGGGATCGAACGTCCGGTGCGCCAGTAATAGGTCGCGGCGTGGTTGACCATCTGGTTAAAAGCGATCGAAGCGAAGTCGGCGAACTGGAACTCGATCACCGGCCGGGCACCTTCAAGCGCAGCCCCCACCGCAACCCCGGCCATGCCGTCCTCGCTGATCGGACTGTTGAGCACGCGCCCGGGAAAACGCTCGGCCAGACCCTTGGTGGCCTTGAACGCCCCGCCAAACGTTCCGGCGATGTCCTGGCCATACACAAACACAGTGGGATCGGCATCCATGGCATCGCCCAGGGCGGCACGAATCGCCTCGATGTACGTGTGCTGGCTCATGCCAGGTCCTCGCCGCGCAGATCGCGGGTGGCGTAGGCGCACCAGTCCTCGCTGGCGGGATCCGGTTCGGGTTCGGCGGTGGCAGTGGCCAGGGCGGCGGCGATGCGCGTCCGGGCGTCCTCCCAGCCGGCCTGGGCGCTCTCAGCGTCCAGCACCCCTTCGCTTAGCAGGCGCTGCTCGAAGTGCGGCACCGGATCCGGAAACCGAGCGCGCAGCTCGGGGCCGACATAGCTGCCGTCATCGTGCTCGCCATGCCCGGCGAGGCGCAGCAACGAGGCCACCACCATCTGCGGGCCCTGTCCGGCACGGGCGGCAGAGACAGCAGCCGTGCAGGCCGCAATACACGCATCGGCATCGGTGCCGTCGCACGTGTGCAGCGCAAAGCCATAGCCAGCGGCGCGGTCGCCCAGGCTGCGGCAGGCATAGGTGCGGTCCGAGAAGGTCGAATACGCCACCTGGTTGTCCGCCACCACCGCCACCAGCGGGAGACGTTCGACTGCCGCGATGTTGAGGCCCTCGTGGGTCGCGCCGGTGTTCATGGTGCCATCGCCCAGGTTCACCAGGCCCACCGTGTCCCCCAGCCGCCCCTGGATGCGCCGCGCCATCAGCGCTCCGCACACCGGCGCCACCGCCGAGCCGAGGTGCGAGACCATTGGCAGCATGCCCATCTCGGGCCGGCCGCGATGGATGTTGCCGTCGCGCCCGCGCATCGGCCCGCTGCGCCGACCAAGGTAGGTGAGAAAGGCATCGCTGAGGGTCTCGCCGAACACCAGTCGTCCAGCCGTATCGCGGATCAGCGCGCAGTAGTAGTCATTGCCCTTGCCCGGGCGCAGCGGCATCGCCGCAGCCGCGCTCAGCGCCTCCTGGCCCTTGCCCAGAAAGACGCTGCCGCCACGGATCCCACCCTGGCGATAGAGCGCCGCCAGACGTTCATCCAACGCCCGGCCCAGCACCATCCACTTCCACAGCGCGAGCCGTGTCGAGTTTGCAACGACTCGCCCTGCCGGCACCTGGCGGCTGTTCACGGGCGACCCCACACCAGATGGCACGCCCCCCACGCAAAGCCTCCGCCGAAGGCGACCAGCAGCACCCGTGTACCCGGGCGTAACCGGCCATCATTCGCCGCCTCAGCCAAGGCCAAGGGCAAGGTCGCGCCGGTGGTATTGCCCAGCTTGTCGATGTTGACCACGACCTTGTCCATGGGCAGACCGAAGCGTTCGGCGGTGGATTCAATGATACGTAAATTGGCCTGGTGCGGCACCAACAGGTCCACATCTGCGGCTGTCAGCTTGAGATCCGCGAGCAGATCCCCAGCGACCTGCGACATGGCGCGCACCGCGTGGGTGAACACGGTGCGGCCATTCTGGCACACCACCGCCTTGCGCCCGGGTTCGCGCCGCGAGCCGGTATTGGGAATGATCAGATCGTTGGCCCCGGCGCCGTCGCTGTGCATGCGGAAGCCGGTGACTCCGCCGCGACCAGTTCCCGCCTCCATCAGCATCGCCCCGCAGCCGTCGCCAAACAGGATGCAGGTGTCGCGGTCGGTGGGGTCCACCACCGACGACATGATATCTCCCCCAAGCACCAGGATGCGCTTGGCCCGGCCGGACTCGATGAAGGCCGTGGCGGTGGCCACCGCCGACAGGAAGCCGTTGCAGGCATTGAGCAGGTCATAGCCCCAGGCCCGGCTCGCCCCGATGGCGGCTTGCACCAGGTTGGCGGTGGCGGGCATGAGGTGGTCGCCGGTGATGGTGGCCAGGATGATGCCGTCGATGGTCTCGGGCCCGGCCCCGGCATTGCGCAGGCAGTCGCGGGCGGCCTGGACCGCCAACACCGACAAGGGCGTGCCCGGCTCCACCACCCGCCGTTCGCGGATGCCGGTGCGGGTCACGATCCACTCGTCGCTGGTGGCGACGGTACGTTCAAGATCGGCATTGGTCAGACGCCGCTCTGGGATGGCGGTGCCAAGGGCGACGCACTGGGCGCGGGGCTGAGGATTCATCCGGTCTCCGGCGGGGGCAGGCAGGTTAAAAGGACTGGCGATGGGGGCAACCCGGCATCTCATCCCAGGCCATGCGCCGCCGCTGGTGGGTTCTTTGCGCTCTTGCCGCCCTCGTGGCGGCCTCTGCCCTTGGCCTGTTCCTGGCCGGGCCGCTGTTGACCTGCCGCTGGATCATGGCCAATGCCCCCCTGACGACGCCTGATGGCGTGGTGCGGATCAGCGGCGCAGCCCTCCGGCCTGGCCCCCCGGCGCAGCTCGTCGCCCGGCTCGACCCAGCCGCCCTGCACCACCTCGTGACTGGGCTGAGCCGGACGTGGCTGCCAGGATTCTTGTTTGGGGACAACCAGAGCTGCTGGGGTGATCTGGGGGGCGTCCCCTGGCGCCTTGAGGTCGCCTCCGGCGCAGCCACCGCCCTCACTGGTCGATTGACCCCGGCCGAGGCCACCCGGTTGCTTCGCCTGCTACTGGCCGACGAGCGCGTGAGCGTCACCCTCAGCCACGCGACCGTGGTGTCGTTGCCCGGCGGAAACCCCAGCGAGCGGCGCTTCCGCTGCACTCTCGCCGGCACGGTCCTGCTGCATTGGGCCCAGGGTCCCTTTGGGGCTGACCTGGACATTCCGGTCAACCGCTGCGTGGCGCTGATCACGGTACGCCCGGCCACGGGAGCCACCGCCGTGAGCCTTGATCTTGAGATTCTTGACGCAGTGGCTCCGATCCTGGGCAAGGGTCTGACTGCCACCGCCGAACGCATGGTCAACCGCGAAATAACCCAGGCCCTGGCCGAGAAACCGCTCCCGGACTGGATCCCCTGGGATGCGGAACTCAGCCTCATTGCCGAGCCGCAAGCTACGGTGGACCTCTAGTCAGGCGGTGGCGCCGACCGCAGTGATGAAGGCGCGGGCGAGGGCCATGTGGCCGATATGATTGGGGTGGATCCGGTCCCAGGCAATGGCGGCGCTGTGCATCTGTTCTAGCAGCGGGGCAAAGGCCGCCTGGGTATCGACGAACAGGCAGCCACGGGCCTGGGCGATACGCTTGACCGCAGCCCCGTACTCGTCCATGCGCGCGCGCATGGCATCGCCAGTGTGATCCTCGATGAAGAATGGTGTCATGAGGATCACGCCTTTGACCGCGGGCAGGGTACGCTCGACCAGCGCATCCAGCGTCCTGCGGTACTCATCAAGGGGAACGCTGCATTCCGTCTGCCGCGGCAGGTCGAACTGCCGCCACACGTCATTGATGCCGATCATCACCGCCACCCAGTCGGGACGCTGGTCGAGCACGTCGGTCTGCCAGCGTCCGGCGAGATCGCGCACCGTGTTGCCCGAGGTGCCCATGTTGACCACGCGCAGGCCAAGGGCCGGATAACCGCACTGCAACGCCGCATCCACCAGCGATACCCAGCCCTTGCCGCCGGCCCCGAACAGGCCTTCGCCCACCGGCCGGGCCCGTTCGCAATCGGTGACGCTGTCGCCAATGAAGACGATTTTCTGATGCGGCTTAAAGATCATGGGAAACCGGTTGGTGGTTGGTGGTTGGTGGTTGGTGGTTGGTGGTTGGTGGTTGGTGGTTGGTGGTGAATGCAATCACAGGCAACGCGGTGGAATGAGAGGAACCTCACCCATGCGCCGCGTCACCGGCGCTTCGGGTCATTGATGTTGGGCATGAGCTGGGACGACGAGCCGCGCTGGATGCCGCGGAAGAGCATTTCCATCTCGTCCGGGTTGTCGCTGTTGGCGAGGGCATCCTCGCGGCTGATGACGCCTTTTTCGAACAGGCGGTAGAGGCTCTGATTGAAGGTCATGCAGCCGAAGTGCTCACTGTCGCGGATCGCGGAATACAGCTCGGGCGTGCGACCTTCCTCGATCATCTGCTTGATGGTCGGGGTGGCGACCATGATCTCGAGACCGGGAGCGCGGCCAGGATTGTCCTTGCGCGGGATCAGACGCTGGCTGACCACCGCCTGGAAGACCAGCGAAAGCTGCATGCGGATGAGGTTGTGCTGGAACGGCGGGAAAAAGTTGATGATGCGTTCCATGGTCTGCTGCGCATTGATCGTG
The DNA here is from genome assembly GCA_044352625.1 of Planctomycetota bacterium. GTDB lineage: Bacteria > Planctomycetota > UBA11346 > UBA11346 > UBA11346 > JAKLKR01. The sequence continues at coordinate 11,077 of JBILDK010000003.1, read as the reverse complement.
TGCAGCGTGGACAGCACCAGGTGGCCGGTCTCGGCCGCGTCGATGGCGGCGGCGACCGTCTCGGCATCGCGCATCTCACCAATGAGGATCACGTCGGGGGCCTCGCGCATGGCGTTGCGCAGGGCGCTCTTAAAGTCGCGCGTGTCGATGCCCACCTCGCGCTGGTTGATCAGGCAGCGTTCATCTTTGTAGCTGTATTCGATCGGATCCTCGACGGTGATGATGTGACGATTCACCGACTGGTTCATGTATTGGATCATCGAAGCCAGGGTCGTGGACTTGCCCGAACCGGTGATACCAGTGACCAGCACCAAGCCGCGCTTGAGCAGAGCCAGACGCTCAAAGGTCTCGATGGGCAGACCGAGATCCTTGAAACCCGGGATATCGCCGCGCACATGGCGCATGACGATGCCGATCTGACCACGCTGCATGAAGGCATTGACGCGGAAACGGCCAATCTCGACATCTTCGAAGGCGGTATCGACCTCGTGAGCCTTCTTGAACGTTTCGCGAGCAAACTCGTCCACCACCATGGTGAAAGCCTCGCGCATGTCGTCTTTGGACATGATCACGGTGCCGAGCTGGCGCACCGCGCCGTCGACCCGTACCCGTGGCGGACTCCCGACCTTGAGAAACAAGTCGGATGACCGCAACTGGATCATCGCCTTGAGGACGTCTTTGACATTCATGGGTGCGCTCGCGGGGGGTACAAACCATGTTTATGGGTTCCCTAGCCGACCGGAAGCCCCGACCGGACGATCCCCCACAATGCCCTCACTCGAAGGTGGCGAGCAGAGTCTTGGCCTGGGCGACGTAGTCCGGCAGACCCCAGCCATCAATCACCTTCTGCAAGCGGGCGCGGCCCGCCTCGCGGGCCTGCTTGCGCTGGGATTCGGACAAGCCCTTGGAGGTGGAGTCTGCTAGGCGGGTCTCGGCAAACGTCTTGGTGGTGGACCACGCCTTGCTCACGACGTCGTCGAGGTCCGCCTTCACCGGATTCAGATCCGCCTGGGGATGGGCGGCGGCAGCGGCGCTGATGACCTGGGCCGCCTCGGCGAAGCGTTCCTCTTGGCACAGCCCATCGACCTGCAGTCGCACCTCAGCTACAATCGTGGTGGTACGCGCCTTGGTGCGGCGTACCAGCTCACTGGTGGCACGCGGAATCTGGGCCTGGATCTCGCTGATCGCTTGCCTGTAGGTTTCCAGGTCGATGCCATCGGCAGCGACGTTCGCGCTCGGATCAAGCGGGTTGCGCACAAAGGATTCGCCTTCCTTGACCAGGCGCGCCAGGTCGTCCTCGCTGATGGTCGAGACCTGGCCGAAACGAACGAGCAACGAGCTGCGGTAATCCGCCACCTTCACATCGCGTTCGACGGTCACCGCACGATTTTCGAGATCCGCAAGCCGATTGACCAAATCGACCTTGATCGATCCGCCCAGCGTGTTGTTGACGCCTGCAAGGGCCGTGCGGGCTGCCTCGATGGCCTCTTTCGCTGCGTGCGGCCGGCGGCTGTCAAGGTGAGAGCCTGCCGAGAAGAGCTCCGCCTTGGCGGTGCCCAGGGCCTGCTCAGCCTTGGTCTTGGTCGGATCCGGACGCATCAGCACCACAAATCCACACGCTCCCACCACCACCACCGCCACCAGCACAAGCGTCAGAATAAGCCCCTGCTTGCGGGATTTCGCCCGCTCCTCCCGCTCCTCGTCGGTGAGCGGCGCGGTGAGCGGGGCTGAGGAACCAGAGTGGGCGGGGGCGCGGCGGCTGGACACGTTTGAGCGCATGCGCCGTGACGAACCAGCGCTCTCGGAAGAGTTCCCAGAGGGCGCCACCGGGGTCATGGAATCGAACTCCATGTCTTCGGTAATCTGCTTAGCTGGGCGGATCAACGGCCTGCGCGCCGACGTGGCCTTGGCGGCAGTCATGCGGCGACTAGACGGGCGTGCTGCCATGGCGGGCTCCTGACGGGCCAGGAGTCTCCTAAACCGCCACCATCGGCAATCGTGTCCCACGTATGACCCTGAGTGGCAGGTGACTCGCTTGCGGAAGGAGGGACAGGGTAAGCATGCGACCATGTCCGATCCCGCCGGATTCCGCCTGGTCGCCCCGTATGCACCCACCGGCGATCAACCCACGGCCATTGATGGATTGGAACGGGCCCTGCGCGAGGGAGCCACGGCGGCAACCCTGCTCGGCGTGACCGGCAGCGGCAAGACCTTCACCATCGCCAACCTCGTTGCCCGGCTGCAGCGCCCAACCTTGGTACTGTCCCACAACAAGACCCTGGCGGCGCAGCTGTACAGCGAGTTCAAGGGGTTCTTCCCCGACAATGCGGTGGAGTACTTCGTCAGCTACTACGACTATTACCAGCCAGAGGCCTATGTCCCTGGCAAAGACCTCTACATCGAGAAGGAATCCCAGATCAATGAGGAGATCGACAAGTTGCGTCTGTCGGCTACGCGCAGCCTGCTTTCGCGGCGCGACGTGTTGATCGTGGCCTCGGTGTCGTCGATCTACGGACTCGGCTCGCCCGGATCGTACCAGGACCTCACGGTTGAAATCCGTCGCGGCCAGCCGGTCGAGCGCGACGTGCTGCTCGCCGCCCTGGTCGGCATCCAGTACAGCCGGGGCGACATCGATTTCAGCCGCGGCAAGTTCCGCGTACGCGGCGACGTGGTTGAGTTGTGGCCGGCCTACGAGGACACCGCGGTGCGCATCGCCTTCTTCGGTGACGAGATCGAAGAGATCAGCACCGTGGCCACGCTCACCGGCGAGGTGCTGGGCCGCCACGAGCAGATGAAACTGTATCCGGCCAAGCACTTCGTGGTCGATGAGCCGGCCCTCGACCGCGCCGTCGCCACCATCAAGGAGGAACTGGACCTACGCCACGCCGAATTGATGAAGCAGGGCGCGCTGCTCGAAGCCCAACGCCTGCTGGCGCGCACCAACCACGACCTGGAAATGATGCACGAGGTCGGCTACTGCTCAGGCATCGAGAACTACTCGCGCCACCTCACCGGACGCAAGCCCGGTGAGCGGCCCTACTGCCTCTACGACTTCTTTCCGCCCGACTTCCTCTGCGTGATCGACGAAAGCCACGTCACCATCCCGCAGATCGGTGGCATGTACGCCGGCGACCGCTCGCGCAAGGACACCCTGGTGGGCCACGGCTTCCGCCTGCCCAGCGCCCTCGACAATCGCCCCCTCCAATTCAGCGAGTGGGAGGCCATCACCGGCCTCGACGGCCGTGCCCAGGGCGAGATGCGCCCGCAGTGCGTGTTCGTCAGCGCCACCCCGGCGCCCTACGAGGCCCAGCACGAAACCGCGCGCGTCGAGCAGCTGGTGCGCCCCACCGGCATTTGCGATCCCATGATCGAGGTCCATCCAGTCAGCGGCCAGGTCGAGCATCTGATCAGCGCGGTGCGGACACGGAGCGAGCGCGGCGAACGCACCCTGGTCACCACCCTGACCAAGCGTCTGGCCGAAGATTTGGCGGAATACCTCAACGAGGCCGGCATCCGCACCACCTACCTGCACAGCGACATCGACGCCCTGGAACGCATCGCCATCCTCAACGCCCTGCGCGGTGGGGAGACCCAGTGCCTGATCGGGGTCAACCTGCTACGCGAGGGGCTCGATCTGCCCGAGGTCTCGTTGGTGTGCATCTTCGACGCGGACAAACAAGGCTTCCTGCGCAGCCAGACCAGCCTGATCCAGACCATCGGTCGCGCCGCCCGGCACATCGCCGGCACCGTCATCTGCTACGCCGACGGCCTCAGCCCGGCGCTCAAGGCGGCGATCGACGAGACCGACCGCCGCCGCACGTACCAGCAGGAGTACAACCGCGAGCACGGCATCATCGCGCGCTCCGCCACCAAGCAGGGTGACCAGCGGGTGTCCTTCGCGGATCAGCTGGCCGCGCGCCGCGCTGCGGAATCCGGCGTGACCTACCAGGGCGGCACCTACGGGCCCAGCGACATCCCGGAGCTGACCACGCGCATGGTCGCCGCTGCCGAGAGCCTGCACTTCGAGGAGGCCGCCCGATTGCGCGATGTGATCAAGGCCATTGAGTCCGGAGCGACCCCGCCCAGCGAAGCCGCCGGGCAGGCCATCAAGCAGCCGCGTGGGCGCCGACGCGCCGGGGTCAAACGTCGCTGATCCATCCCGCGTGGTAAGGGGTCGGCCACGCTCCCTCTGCCTAAGACGACCGGACGACCAGACGACCGGACCTCTCCATCAAGCCCCGACCTTGCCCCTCCCGGCGGCGGTCCACCATGCCGCCCTTCGCCCGATGCTGTTCAATTCCTACCTCTTCATCCTGCTCTTCCTGCCCGCGACCCTGTTCGGGTTCTGGGCGGTGGGGCGTCGGGCCGGGCCGCGGGCGGGCATCGCCTGGCTGGTGCTCATGTCGCTGGTCTTCTACGGCTACTGGAGCCTCAAAGACCTCGCCCTCATCATCATCCTGACCTTCCTCAATTACGGCCTGGGGATGTGGCAGAACCGCGCCTGGGAGCGCGACGGTAAAGGCTCTCGTGCGATCCTCACCCTCGGCATCGTCATCGATCTGGCCCTGCTCGGCTACTTCAAGTACACGGATTTCGCTCTGGGATCGCTCAATGCCCTGGCGGGGACCTCGTTTCAGCTCCAGCACATCATCCTGCCCCTTGGCATCTCGTTCTACACCTTCCAGAAGATAGCCTTCCTGGCCGACGCCTACCAGGGCAAGACCCGCGGCATCGGCTTCCTCGACTATTGCCTGTTCGTGACCTTCTTCCCCCAGCTCATCGCCGGGCCCATCGTCCACCACCATGACGTGATCGGCCAGTTCCAGGCCATGACCGGGCGCCTGCGCAGCGTCGATCTGTCCGTAGGCGGCACCATCTTCGTCTTCGGCCTGTTCAAGAAGGTGGTGATCGCCGACAGCCTCGCACCCACCGCTGATGCGCTGTTCACGGCGGCGGCGCAGCCCGGGACGGTCCTGACCTTCGGGGAATCGTGGATGGGCATCCTGGCCTATTCAGGCCAGCTCTATTTCGACTTCTCGGGCTACAGTGACATGGCCATCGGTCTGGCGCGCATGTTCGGCGTGCGCATGCCGATGAACTTCAACTCGCCCTACCAGGCCCGCGACATCATTGAGTTCTGGCGGCGCTGGCACATGACCCTGTCGCGCTTCCTGCGCGACTACCTCTACATACCCCTGGGCGGCAACCGCCACGGCGAGGCACGGCGCTACCTCAACTTGTTCCTGACTTTCCTGATCGGCGGCTTCTGGCATGGGGCGAGTTGGAACTTCGTGGTGTGGGGCGCGCTGCACGGGCTTTACACCTGCGTCTGCCACGGCTGGAAAGCGATCCGCATCAAGCTCGGTTGGACCACCCCCGGGCGCCTCGCCGGAGCCCTGGGCATGATCCTCACCTTCCTCGCGGTGATCGTGAGTTGGGTGTTCTTCCGCGCCGACGGTTTCGCCACCGCCGGCAAGATCCTGGCCAGCATGTCCGGACTCAATGGCTTCACCCCGAGCCTGGGCCTGGCGCGGTGGATGACCAACCTGCTCGGCATCGAAACCGGCAGCAGCACCTACTACGGCAGCACCGAGGTGCTGCTGGTGGCCGGGGCCATGCTCATGGCCTGGTTCGCCCCCAACACCATGCGCATCATGCGCGCCGCCGAGCCCAGCCTGGATAACCGCGAAGTCGCCCCCAGCCGCCTGCGCTGGGTCATGAACCGGCGCTGGGCGGTGATCACGGCGCTGCTCGCACTGATCGCACTGCAGTCGATGACGCGCATCAGCCACTTCCTCTACTTCCAGTTCTGATGGCCTGCGCCACCCTCACTGCCCGCGGCTATGGGATCTGGAGCGTCGCCGCGCTGGCGTTCCTGTGCGTCGTCTGCGTCGGCCTGTGCTGGTATGCGGACCCCTTTGCCGTGCTGCGCGACAGCGGGCTGCGCGGCGAGCGCTTCGTCATGCGCCACCCGCGCATGACCAAGCCGCACATGTTGGAGCGCGCCCTGCCGGCAACCCTGCTGCTCGGCTCGTCCCGGGTCGAACAGGGCCTCGACCCGCTGCACCCCAGCCTCGACCACGGCTTCAACGCCGCGTTGCCCGGGGCCACGGCGTACGAGATCCGCCGCACCCTCCAACACGCGCTGGCCGTGGCCCCGGTGCGTCGCGTGGTGGTCGAGTTGGCCCCATTTCAGTTCGGTACCTTTCTGCCCCCGTTCCACACCGGTTTCACCGAGGCCCGCCTCGCGGTCGATCCGGAGGGCCGCTCGCAGCCCTGGCACCGCCTGTCAGACCTGGGCACCGTGCTGTGGTCGCTTGAGACCCTTGAAGCTGCGCTGCACTGCGCCAATCCCTTCGGCGTGCGCCGCCTGCCCCTCGACCGCATCTATCCGCGCGGCGCGAATCATCCCGAACTGATCTACCGCCGCATCCTGTCCAAGCGTTCTGAACGACATTCCTTCGATCTCAACGCAGCCGAATTCGCCCGAGGCACCTACCGTACATTCTCCTTCACCAACCAGGACGGTGCCTACCCCGGCTTGGATGAGGTTGAACGCATCGCCCTGGCCTGTGCCGCCCAAAGCGTGCGCCTCCAGATTGTGATGAGCCCAGAACACGATCGCCAGACCGTGCTCACCCGTCTGGCGGGCCTGGCTCCCGGCTGGCACGAGCTGCGCCGCCGCATAGTGGCCACCGTCGCTACCGCCTGCCCCGGCGCCGAGATCTGGGATTTCAGCTGCGCTCCAGGCTACACCGACGAAATCATCCCACCCGCCACCCAGGCCGAGCGCACCATGCGCTGGTACAACGACGGCGGCCACTTCACCCGCGCCCTGGGCGACGCCATCCTCGATCGTCTCGCCGGCGGCGGCGACCCCACCTTCGGCCGCCGCCTCGACCACACCGACCTCGATGCGGTCTTCGCCCAGCAGCACGCCGCCATCGCCGCCTGGGAACACGCCCAACCAGCCGAATTGGCCGCGATCACCGCAATCTGGAACAACCCGACGCCGCCGCCGGCGAACGACGGATAGAACCAGTAGAACAGAATTTCCCCAGCGATGATGGCGGTCAGGCCGCAACCGCCGCCTGTCGGACGCTCTCCAAGGTTCGCATCAGTTCGTCCACCTGGGCCGAGGTGAACAGGCCGTCCGGTCCCTGCGGAGCGATGTCCGTGAAGGGCGACTCGTACAGGATCGCCGCCTCCATGACTCCGTGGTCCGTGAGGTAGTTGATGACCAGATCGACGAACTCAATCTGGTTGGCCTTGAGCGTCGTGCCCTTCAAGAAGCCGGCGAAGGCGGCCTTGGCCGCCTCCCGGTCCAACCCGATCAGCGACCGCACGAATAAGCCCAGGCCATGCGCAGCGTCCCTCGCCTTGGCGATGTCTTCGGGGCCACCGGCACCACTCTCGGACAGCAGCCGTTCCAGGGCGGCGAGATCGGCGGCGTTCAGCGCCACGTTCTGACGCAGCTTGCGGATGGCAGGGTGGTCCTGGTGTTCGAGCAGGAAGGCGCGGGCCTTGGCCCGGAACTTCTCGAAGTCGCCGCCAGTCGTGACCTGGGGTAGTGTGATCTCGGTGCCCTCACCGATCTCGTCCTCGAAGTCCGGGTAGAGCGGCTTGCGCTGCTGCTTGTCGATCAGCTTGACGAGGTCGCGCAGCCGGTGGCGGACGCTGTCGAGCATGATGACGGTGACGTCCTCCCACCATGTGTCCGTCTGGAGGTCTTGGATCAGGGCCAGTCGCTCGCGCACCATCGGCACGGCGGACTTCTCCTCCAGCAGGCCGGCGATAACACGGACTTGGTCGCGCAACCGCTCAAAGGACGGCTCGGCCCGCATGCGGGCGAGTTCGAGGTTGAGCATCAAGAGGTCAAACCGCTTGGCGTCCTCGTTCTCCGGCTCGCGCTCGCTGGGCAGGACGGCCAGGCGCTCGGACAGTTCCGTGGTCGCCTCGTTGGACAGGCGGTCCCAGGCTTCGGGCCTGACGTACTTCTCGACCAGCCGCCGGTTTGGCCTGACCACGAAGTTGTCGAGATTCATGGCGGCAACCTCGCCATGCAGCATCGCGGCGATGGCGCGGCGGAGTTCCGGTTCGGTGGCCGGTTCGCCGTAGTCGGTGGCCGGCTCGCGGACGCTGCCGCTGGGGACTGGCTGTTGCTTGTCGAGTTCGGTCAGGATCTCCAAGCGCGAGCGGAACAACCGGGTCGCCAGCGATGCGCCGGTCGAGCCGTCGGTCGCCTCGGGGTTCTCGCTGAAGAACTCCAAGTTCTGGCAGAAGTCGAAGACGTAAAAGAACTGCTTGTGCAGGCCGGGGCCGAAAAGGTCGGGCCGCAGGCGAGTGCCGCGTCCCAACATCTGCCAGAACTTGGTCTTCGACCGGACGATCTTGAAGAAGACAAGGTTCACCACTTCCGGCACGTCGATGCCGGTATCGAGCATGTCGACCGAGATGGCGAGGTGCGGCGACTTCTCCGGCTGCGAGAAGCTGTCGATCAAGGTCTGCGCGTACTCGGTCTTGAAGGTGATGATCCGAGCGAACTCGCCCTTGTAGTGCGGATAGTTCTCGTTGAACCGCTGCTCGATGAACTCGGCATGGCGCTGGTTCTTGGCGAAGAAGATGGTCTTCCCCAGCCGGTCACCGCCCGCGACCTTCTGCCCCTTGGTCATCACCAGGGCCAGCACCTTGTCGACCGTGTCCTTGTTGAACAGCCAACGGTTGATGGCCTCGGCGTTCACCTCGTCAGGCGGCTCGCCGTCCTCCCACTCCAGATTGTCCCATTGCTCCTGCTCCTCGGGCGTCAGTTCCTTGTACTTGATGCCCTGGCGCTGGAACTTCAGCGGCACCGAGACCGCCTTGGGCGGAACCAGGAACTTGTCCCGCACCGCTTCGTCCAGGCCGTAGGCATCTGTGGGGACGCTGTCTTCCAGGCCGAAAAGCCCGTAGGTGTTGCGGTCGATCTCATCTCTCGGGGTTGCCGTCAGCCCAATAAGGTACGAGTCGAAGTAGTCGAAGATCGCCCGGTACTTCTGAAAAATGCTTCGGTGTGCCTCATCGATGATGATGAGGTCGAAGGCCCCGACGCCGAAGCGGCGCAACCCGTCGTTGGTCTCGTTGATCAACCCCATCATCGTCGGATAGGTCGAGAGGTAGACGCGCCCCTCGGCGTTCTTCTCGGTGACGAGGTTGACCGGCGACGCATCCGGGAGGTGCCGCTTGAAGGCGTTGACGGCCTGGTTGACCAGGGCGACGCGGTCGGCCAGGAACAGCACGCGCTTGGCCCAGTTGCAGCGCATCAGCAGATCGACGAGGGCGATGGCACACCGCGTCTTGCCCGAGCCGGTCGCCATCACCAGCAGCGCCTTGCGGTCGTTGTCGCGCTCGAATGCCTCGCCGACCCGGCGGATGGCGCGGGTCTGGTAGTACCGCTCGACGATGCTCTCGGTGACGGTGGCCTGACCGAGCGGCTTGCGCGTGCTGCGCCGCTGGATCGCCAGAACAAGTTCCGCCTTGGTGTAGAAGCCCTGGACCGGGCGAGGCGGATGCCGTTGGTCATCCCACAGCCAGTGTTCGTACCCGTTCGTGTAAAAGATCAGCGGGCGCTGCCCGAACTGCCGCTCCAGGCAGTCTGCGTACAGCTTGGCTTGCTGCTGCCCGACACGGGCATCCCGCCGGGTGCGCTTGGCCTCGACGACTGCCAGCGGCTTCCCGTCGTCGCCCCACAGGACGTAATCGACGAAGCCCTTTCCTTCCTGGTTGGGCATCCCCGCGACCTCGAACTCCCGGTCGCGGCTCTGGTCCAGCGCCCACCCGGCTTCCTTCAGGAGCACGTCGATGAAGGCGTCGCGGGTCTCGGCCTCGGAGTAATCGTGCGCGTCAGGTGTGGTCGCTGCCGCAGCCTTGGCCGCTGCCACCTCGGCTCGTGCCCGCTTCAGGTCGGCGTCGAGGGACTCCTTGTCCTTGAGGATCTCAGCCAACCGCACGTCGCGTTCATGCAGCGCGGCTTCCATCGCCTGCAACTGTTCGGCGGTCTGCTTGGCCGCGACCTGGGCGCGGGCGGGGTCTGGTAGTGCCGCCGGATCGAAGGTCAGCCCTGCCGCCGGTTTCGCGCCCCTGGCGTAGGTGTGCGCCAGCCAGTAGCCGACATGGAACAGCTCGCGGACAGCGGTGAGGGCGTCGTACTCGCGGATCGGGCGCGGGCTGTGGACGGCCTGGTTTCCAAGCTGCACCAGCAGTCGGGCCTTGGTGAAGACCGCGATGCCAGCGGCGGTCTTGAAGGTCGGCTCGTGGATGAGGGCCGAGAGGTTGTCCTGATAGGGCAGCTTCAGCGACGGGTCATGGGTGTAGACCCACTGCACGGCCAGTTCCAGGGCGCGACGGGCGTAAAAACAGGCCGCTCGGGCGTCCGTCCGCACCAACCCGGCAGACCGTTCTGCCGCCTCGGCGATGGCTGGCCACTCGACAGCGATAAAGGAGAACTGGCCCATGGTTTACGACACAACAGCTAGGGTGTCGGTAATCCAGCGCCGATATAAGTCTTTGTCCCATCGGTAGCTACTCATGAAACTGCACCTCCGTTATCCGACACCGAAGGGGGCATCTGTCGGTTATCGGCCAAGAGGTGCCAACGCGCACCGCGCTTGTCCCCTCGCTTCTCGATCTGGCTGTGGTCGCGGAGATCATGGAGCATACGCAAGATGCCGCGTTCATTATCGGCGGGCAATACCTGACGGAGGTCGGGCATGGGTGCGCCCTCATCACCCTGCGAACGGATGTGCTGCAATAGAAGGGCCTTCTTCGTCTCGTAGTCCAGGCCCCGTTTACGGGTGTGAACACCCTTCGCGCCCATGGCCGCATACAGACTGCGGGACAGCATGAAACGGGCGTTCTTCCCACGTCCGACCGACTCCACCGCCCCGGCAGCCAACAGGCCAGAGATGCGCTCAAGCAGAGATGCGGAGATCGGCTGTTCGCGGTAGACGCAGTCCAAGACCATGAAGTCGTAGGTCGAGAAGGAGTTCACCGTCTCGGCGCTCAATCGCTCCAGATAGCGGACGAAGGCCGGGTTGCGGAG
>JBILDK010000097.1:0-8298 GCA_044352625.1 Planctomycetota bacterium | reverse complement strand
TCTTCGACCTCTTTCTGGCGCTTGCCGTGGTTGGCCTTAATGCGCGCCGCCAGCATGGGACGGTCCTCTTCTGGCAGCAGCTCGAGCTGGGTGCGGGCCGCCTGATAGCGCTCGGCCAGGATCATGCCGTCGAGGTCGTTGATGAGACGCACGCGCTCGACCGGGCTGATGCGCTTGGTGGTCGCTGTGGGAGCGGTTGCGGCCTCGGCCGTCGCTACCGGCGCGAACTGCGCCATCGCCACGGTCGCGGGCTGTGCTACCGGCAACGGCTTGCCCAGTGTCACACCATGGCTGAAAATGACATAAAGTCCGACCCCGATTACGACGAGGCATACCCCGACCACCACGCCAGTGAGCAGGTTGCTGCTGCTGTTGTTCCGTTTCGCGCTGGCCACCGGAACGGGCTGGGGCATACGCGCGCTGATCGCAGCGCCCGACATCGCAGGCGGCGGTTCCGGCGGCAGGGGCAGCGATCCGGTCGTACCGCGACGGTGGCGCGCGACGGTGCTGCTGGTACTGCGCGGGGTGTGACCGCGGTATTGAGCAGCGGTGAAGTGCGCCGCTTCGCGAGCGGCCCCGCCGCCGAAGCGGTCAATGCCCTGGATGACCTCACCCCAGGAATCCGGCCGATCTGCAGGATCAGCGGCCACCAAACGACGGAAGAATGCATCCAGCTCAGGACTGAGGCCCTGGGCGCCGCGGCGCAGGCTCTGCCGTTCATCGGAGCGGTAGCGCAGCAACGCTTGGCGGCAGGAACCGCCCGAGATCAATCCGGTGCCGGTAACCATGCGATAGAGTAGCGCACCGATGGCAAAGATGTCGCTGTGCAGGTCCGGCTCGCGGTCCTCGGCGCACTCCGGGGCGAGCCAGTGTTCGGTCGCCTCGCTCTGTCCCGCGGGCTGAGCAAGCAGGAAGGAGACCGGTTTGGCTGTGCACAGATCGTCCACCAGGACTTGGCCAGAGGCGCTGACGAGCACGCTTTCTGGGCGCAACCAACCGTGGACCACCCCCTGGCGGGCAGCTTCTTCGAGGGCCAAAGCCACCTGTCTCAGGATGTCCATGGCGTGCGGGGGGCTGATGGTGCGGCGCCGGGCCATGAGGTGCGACAGCGGTTCGTGGTCCGGGGCGTCGGCGCTGATCAGCGCGTATTCCGAGGGAATGAACTGGAGTAGCGGCAGCAGGTGCGGATGGCGGATGGCACCGGTGGCGCGGACCCGCGCATCGAGGGCCTGGGCGAAGCTCGGCTGGGCGGTGACCACCTGAGACACCAGGAGCATGCGCTGGATCGCGCCGGTGGCCTGGGCCTTGGAACGCACACGCAGACCGAGGGGCGAATCGTCAAGAACCGCAAGGATCTCGTAGCCGAGCGGAACCGGCAAGGGCTGGGTGCTGGTGCTCGGCGGTATCATGCCAGCACGCCGGAATGAGGACGAGTTGGGTTCGGTCATGCGGACGCTGCGCCGGGTCAGGGCCTCGCCGTCCTCCATGGGCAGCACGCTGGAGGCGAAACCGTCCTCGGGGTTGCGTCGAATCCGGCCGGTGCCGCACACCCGGGTGCTGCCGCGGACCGGGTCCACCACCTCGATGGCGGTCTGGCAGGCGCCACAGGTGAAGGCGGTGCCGACCGTGGCGGAGGGGACTTCAAGTCGGGTCTGACACCGCGCACAGGTCAGGAATACCGGGCCCACGCGGGGGATCGCGGCAGGCACCTGCAGGCGGTCCGCTACCAAGCTGAGCAGGGCGCGGGCGGCCTGGCTGGTGCCCTGGGCCAGGGTCGCGGTGCCCAGGAGCGCCGGGGCGTGCTCGAGATTGAAGAGCGGATCGAGAAAATCCCGGGTCAGGGCAAGGGGCTCGTCCTGCTTGTTGTAGAGCAACGCGGTGGGCAGGCCCGCCAGGCCAAGCTGGCCGAGCTGGTCGCACAGCTCGACGAAGCTCGCTTGGTTGGCGGCCATGGCGTCGCGCCGGCTGTCGATCACCAGCAGGATGCCATCGGACCGGGCGAGCAGCGCCTTGCGCGTGGCGGCGAAATACACCTGCCCGGGGGCGGTCAGGAAGCGCACGCGCAGCGGTCGACCCTGCACGGTGGGGGCGGACGACAGCGTGCCATCGAGCACCAGGGTCCTTTCCGACAGGCTGTCATCGCTGACCAGCGGCGACCACTGACCCAGGCTGGCATCCGCAGCGAGGGCTTTAAGGAGTGTGGTCTTGCCTGCGAAGGGTGGGCCAGCCACGACAATGGTGGCCACAGGATCGCCGGAGGTCGGGTCGATAAACATGGCACGGTCTCATCAGCTACGGGGAGGAAACCGTTTTATACACAGCCGAGAGAAAGCCTAGCGTTTCCTGTCAAGGGGCCGGATAGCGCGGGCAAGCCTAGGTGGAGGGGCTGGAAACACCCCCCTCCACCATAATCCGAGGTGATCAATGCAGCCACGGCATGGGCAGCCGGGCCGACCGTGCCCCAAGGGGTGTGTGCTCAGACGTCGAGCTTCTTGGCCACCGCCAGGGCGAAGCGCTCGATGAAGTCGCGGCGGATGCTGACGTCGTTGCCCATGAGGGTGGCGAACATGCGTTCGGCCTCGATGGCGTCGGTCATGGTCACGCGCTTCATGGTGCGCACGCCGGGATCCATGGTGGTTTCCCACAGCTCGCTGGGGTTCATCTCGCCCAGACCCTTGTAGCGCTGGATCTCGCGGCCGCGCTCGCCGAAGCGGCGCACCGCCTTGAGCAGCGCCGGGAGGTTGGTCATGGGCACCGCCTCCTTGTCGTCTTCCAGGGTGTAGGTGCCGACGCGGTCGGGGCTGTCCACCAGGTAGCCGGGGTCGATGCCCAGGGCGCGCAGCTCGGCGATGCTGGCCTCAATCTGGGTGCGCTCGGTGAACTCGATGATCTCGGGCAGGATCGGCGCCGGGTCGCCCTCGGCGCGTTCCGCCGCCGGCTGGTTGCGGCCGAGCAGCGCATCAAGCGCGGCCTCGTCGGGACACAGGTGCTCGGTCTCGCCCAGGCGCACATGGTACAGCGGCAGGCGGCCGTCGGCGCCGCGCAGCGCGAGGTACTCGGGCAGGGTCAGGCCCTTGAAGGCGAGCACGCGCTCGTGCTCCTCGAAGGCGGTGAGGATGTCCACCAGCCTGGCGAGGTCGGCCCCGCTGATGACGCGTTCGGTGCCGATGCGCTCGATCAGGCGCGAGCCGTCGAGGCCCTGGCGCACCACCTCGTCGCGCAACAGCTTCTCGTTGTAGACGTATTCGACCTGCTTGCCGCGGCTGACCTTGTACAGCGGCGGGCAGGCGACCCAGATGTTGCCGGCATGGATGAGCTGCGGCATCTGGCGGAAGAAGAACGTGAGCAGGAGCGTGCGGATGTGGCTGCCGTCGACGTCGGCGTCGGTCATGATGACGACCTTGCCGTAGCGCAGTCCGGCGAGATTGAACTCCTCGCCGATGCCGGTGCCGAAGGCCTGGATCATGGCCACGATTTCCGAGTGGCCGAGGACCTTGTCGATGCGCGCCTTCTCGACATTGATGATCTTGCCCTTGAGCGGCAGGATCGCCTGGGTCTTGGGGTCCGAACCGCGCTTGGCGCTGCCGCCGGCGGAATCACCCTCGACCAGGAATATCTCGGTGATCGCCACGTCGCGGCTCTGGCAGTCGCGCAGCTTGTCGGGCATGCCGGCGTTGTTCAGGAGGCCCTTGCGGTTCTTGCGCACCAGGTCGCGGGCCTTGCGCGCAGCCTCGCGGGCCTCCATCGCGGCCAGGGCCTTCTGGGTGATCTGCTTGGCGATCTTGGGGTTCTTTTCGCAGTATTCGCGCAGCGCGCCGCCAAGCTGCGACTGCACGATGCCGCTGATCTCGATGTTGATCAGCTTGTCCTTGGTCTGGGCCGAGAACTTGGGGTCGCCGAGCTTGACCGAGATGATCGCGCACAGCCCTTCGCGCAGATCCTCGCCGGTGGGCGGCTTGTCGCCGTCTTTGAGGTGGCCGTTGGTCTTGGCCCAGGTGTTCAGCTCGCGGGTCAGCGCGGTCTTGAAGCCTTCGAGGTGGGTGCCGCCGTCGCGGTTGCGGATGTTGTTGGCGAAGCACAGCACCTGGTCGTCGAACGAGTCGTTGTACTGCATCGCCAGCTCGACCTCGACATCGCCCTCGGTGGAGGCGATGTGGATCACCGGATGCAGCGCCTCCTTGCCCTGGTTGAGCCAGCGCACGAACGCGGCCAGGCCGTCGGTGGAATAGAACACCTCGGCGCGGCCTTCGGTGCGCTCGTCGGTCAGGTTGATGCGCACGCCGCTGTTCAGGAACGACAGTTCACGGATGCGGGCGGCGATGATGGTGAAGTCGAACACCGTATTGGTGCCGAAGACCTCGGGATCGGGCAGGAAGCGGATCGCAGTGCCGCGTTCGGAGGACGGGCCGATGATGTCGAGCCCGGTGGTGGCGATGCCGCGCGAAAAACGCATGCGATGGTGCTGGCTCTCGCGTTTGACATCGGCCACCAGCCACACGCTCACCGCGTTGACGCAGCTCACGCCGACGCCGTGCAGGCCGCCGGATTTTTTATAGGCGCCCGCGCCCTGGTTGTCGAACTTGCCCCCGGCGTGGAGCACGGTCAGCGCCACTTCGAGCGTGCTCTTGCCGCTGGACGGATGCGGGGCCACGGGAATGCCACGGCCGTTGTCGGCCACGCCCAGGCTGCCGTCGGCATACAGGGTGACGGTGATCTCGGTGCAATGCCCGGCGAGGGCCTCGTCGATGGAGTTGTCCACCACCTCCCAGACCAGCTGGTACAGGCCGTTGCCGCCCGGGTCGCCGATGTACATGCCGGGGCGTTTGCGCACCGCCTCCATGCCTTCAAGGACCTGGATCTTGTCGGCGCCGTAATCACCGCTGGAGGGGCCGGAGGAGGGAATGGCAGGGGCGTCGCTCATGGATCGGCGGAGGGTACCGCGGCAGGGGATGACGCAATGAGGCGACCGGGACAGGTCAAGCGCCTAGGGGGTTGCGAGCTGCGTTCCGGCGGCTGTGCTGCCCCCATGCGCCTGACCTCACTCACCGGCTTGCGACTCAACTGCTGGCTGGCTCCCGGCCTGCCCCTGCTGCTGGCGCTGGGCGTCGCACTGCTGCTCCATCAGCGTCATGCCGTCCAGGCCGAGGCGGCGGCGGGTGCAGGCCTGGCCGACACCCTGGCATTGGTTGCCGCCCTGCATCCCGAGGTCGCTGCAGTGCGCCAGGCCGATCCGCGGTGGAGCGGCCTGGCCCGGGTGCGCTGGGTCGGGGACGAGGTCGGATTGGTCATCCTCGCCGCCGAGGGCGTGGTCGGGCTACGCCCGGCCGAGCCGCCGCCCGCGCTGCTGACAACGGTCAACGGCCCGGCTTGGTGGCGGCTGCCCGCGGGCGGGCTCGCGGTGGCCGCGGTGGAGCGCGACGGTGCGGGCAATGTCACCGCGTTCTGGTACGGCGAGGCGCCAGCCCCGCGGGTCGATTGGCGGCCCGTGGTCTGGGCGTCCGCCGTCCTGGCCCTGCTCGGCGGCTTGCTTGTGTGGTACCTGGCCCGGCACCTGTGGCGGCCGATCGAGTCTTTGCAGCACACGGCCGAGGCGGCGCTGCGCGGCGAGGCCGTCGCCCCTGACGCGGTGTCGGAGGAAACCGCGAGCCTGCGCACGTCGATCCTGGCTTTGGCAGAGCGGAGTTCCTCCCGCGGAGAAGGCGTGTGAGGCGCAGCCCCCCCGGAGCCCAGGCTTTAGCCTGCTATAAGGGCGAGTTGACCTTGCTTGGGCAGTCCCAGGTCTGTGCTCCCAGGCGCGGCATCACCCTGGCCGAGCTGCTGGCAGTCGTGGCGATCCTCGCCGTGCTGGCGGGCCTGCTGGTGCCGGCGGTGAACATGGTGCGCCGAGCTGCGACGCGCGCCGTCTGTGCCAGCCATCAGCGCCAGCTCGGTCTAGCCTTTGTGGGCTACGCCCAGGAGTGGGACGGTTATTTGCCGGCGGACGGCGTTCTGGGGGCACGGGACGCGGCACGCAGCCCGGCGTGGTTCGATCGCCTGCCGGACCTGCTCGACGGCGACAAGGACCAGGGTGTGTTCCAGTGCCCCGGCTTCCGCTACCTGGCCAGCGGTCGCTTCGGCGCCGCCAGCCCCAAAAGCCTCAAGATGAACGCCTACCTCGACGCCGACGGCCGCCCGTCGCATTACCGGCTGGGTTCGGCCCGAGACGAGGCCGAAATGATGCTGCTGGTGGATGCGGTGGCGGGCGAGACCGGCATGGGCCAGTGGGGCCATTGCGCGTATTCCGGTCCCACCGCCGAGCGCCACCGGCCGCGACTCAATGTGCTGTACCTCGACGGTCACGGCCAGGGCACCGCGGCTGTAGGCGCGGACGGTTCGTGGCGGGACTCGCTGCGCTGGACCAGCGCCGCCTGGTAGCGCAGGTCAGGAGACGGTTGCGGCACAAGGGATTCTGAGGTAGGGATCCTCGGAACACCCACCATGCGCAGCAACCTTCCTGTCACGCAACACGAGCAGACCGTCCCCGCGGGCTGTTACTTGATCAGCCGCACCGACCCCAAGGGCGTTATAACCTACGCCAACCAAGGCTTCGTCGCGATCAGCGGCTTCACCCGCGAGGAGCTGGTGGGGTCGCCGCACAACCTGTTGCGCCATCCGGACATGCCGGCAGCGGCTTTTGCCGACCTGTGGACCACTGTCGCGGCCAGGCGCTGTTGGGTGGGCACGGTCAAGAACCGCTGCAAAAACGGAGACTTTTACTGGGTGCGTGCGGCAGTGTCGGCGGATCTCGGGCCCAAGGGTGACATCCTTGGCTACATCTCGGTGCGGGTCCGGGCGAGTGCCGAGGAAATCGCCGCCGCTACCGCCGCCTACACCGCGGTGAACGCTGGCGCGACCAATCTCAAGGTGGTCGGCGGGCGGGTGCTGGGTCGCGGACCGATCGCGGCCGCCGGCCGGGCGGTGTCGCGCATCGGGGTGCAATTGACCCTGGGCTTCGTCCTGCTCTTCGGTTTGATTATCGCGATCAGCTGGAGCGCCTTGGATTCCCAGCGTTTGGCAGAGCGGGCCCTCGACCACATCGCCGTCAGTCGCCTAGGCGGTGCCGCCAAGATCGGTTCGGTGGGGGTCCTGACGCGGAAGAACTGGGAGATGCTCGGTGCCAACCCGGCCCCGGCCGAAGCGCCGCGGATGGCCAAGGAGTTCGCCGAGAACGCCCAACGTATCAGCCAGGATCTTGCCACATATGTGGCCACGGGCATCGACGGAGAGGAACGGGTCCTAGCAGAACGTCTGGTAAGTCAGCATAAGCTGCTCACCGACACCGCGCTGAGCCCAGGACTAGCCGCTCTGAAAGGAGCGGAACGAGCGGGAAACAAGGACTTCCATGACCTGTTTCATACCGAGGCAAATGTGGCCCTGGCGGCGTCCGTCGATGCCACCGCGAATGACATTGTGCTCCTCCAGGCCCGACTCGGCAAGGCGGAGATGGAATCTGTCGATACCGAGATAGCCAGGGATAAGCTACTGATGCTCATGTCGGTGGCCGCCGCCGCCATCGTCGCCATCGTTGTCGCCAGCATCACCGTGCTCCGCTTGCGCCGCGGCATCGCCCTGGTGCGCGAACAGCTCGACGAGATCTCCGCGGGCTATTACGATCGTCCACTCAACCTCGACCAGCATGATGAGTTCGGCAGTCTGCAGCGCGCCATCGCCGTGCTTCAGACCCGACTGGGCTATGGCGAGCGCCGCGGCCGGGAGACCCGCGAAGAAATCACCGCTGACTTCGACCGCGCGCTCGGCTCGGTCATCGCCGAACTGGGCCAAGGCATCACCGATCTCGACAACACCGCGCGCCAGCAGGGTGCCATCGCCACCACCGTGGCGGATTCGGCGCACTCGGTGTCCTCGGCCGCCACCGAACTGAGTGCCTCGATCCGCGAGATCGCCACCCAGGCGAGCAGCGCCAGCGAACTGGCCCGGGAATGCGCCGGGCGCACCACCACCGGGGTGGCGACCATGACCCGCTTGGGGGCTGCCGCCGGCGAGATTGCGGATGTGGCCAAGATCATCGGCCGGGTCGCCGACCAGACCAATTTGCTGGCGCTCAATGCCTCGATCGAAGCGGCCAGCGCCGGCGAGGCGGGCCGCGGCTTCGCGGTGGTGGCGGGCGAGGTCAAGAACCTCGCGGCGCAAACGCGAAACGCCACCGGCGACATCGGCCAGCGCATCACCACCGTGCTCAACGATTCGCATGAGGCGGACAAGTCCCTGGGCAGCATCGCCGAAGCGGTGCAGCGCCTC
>JBILDK010000096.1:0-8366 GCA_044352625.1 Planctomycetota bacterium | reverse complement strand
TCGAGGCTCGATGCAGGCTGAAGCCTGCGCTCCCAATGCGCTCCGGTCACAGCCGCTGGCGCACCAGAAAGCGCAGGCGTTCGATATCGAACTTCGTGCCTGGACAATCGGTCTCCTTGCCCGGAACCTCACGATGGGCGATGATGCGACCCACCGACAGGGTCGGGATATGGCGAATCAGTTCGGCGCAGAGTTCCGCCGTGCGCTCCACCTGCCAGGCCTCGGGGGCCGTCTGATCGAAATGGCCGATGAGGCACAGGCCAAGACCAAGTTGATTGAAGGACTGCTGCCGTGAGCCGCTGCCAGCATGGGCCCCCTCGCGTTGCAGCCGCCAGCGGAAGGTGAAATCCACCGCGCCCAGCGCCATGTCCCGGCCGTTGCCGATCACGGCGTGATAGCCAATGCCGTCCCAGCCCTTCTGCCGATGCCAGCGATCGATGGTGGCGAGATTGCCGCGCTCGGCAGCGCTGTGGTGGATCACGATATGGGTCCAGGGCCGCACCGCGATGTCGGCCGGCGGAGCAAAATCCTCCCAGCGCACGTGGTCATTGGCGCGTGGCAGTGGACGTAGAATCCACCAAGCGCTGCCGCCGATGGTCAGGGCCAACAACACCAAAACAGCCATGAACGTGCCCAACGCGGAACGCGGAACGCGCAACGCGGAACGGATTGCCGACGGAATCCTCACCGGTCCACGAAGACGCTGACCTCGGCCTCGGGCAGCAGGTTGCCATCCGCCAAGCGGCGATCGCGCAAGGCCAGCCGCCAATAAGGACGCGGACGCCAGCCCATGGCGCGAGCGTGGGCGTCGAGCCGTCGCCAAGTTTCGGGCAGGTCGCGGATCGGGCCAAGATGCGGGGCATGCAGCGCGGTCAGCTGGCGATAGTCCTCAACCACCACGCCGTCGGCGCCCATGGCCATGCCGGTGACGGCGTACCCCGTCTGGCACTCCCAGGTGGCGGGGCCGTCATCTCCTGGGGCGAGCGCAAACAGCAGGACCAGCGGACCGTTGGCTTCTGCCTCCTGGCCGTCGAGAAAAGCCTGGACCCTGGCACCAAGGGCCGGCGGATCCAAGGGATAACCAGGGGAATTCACCGAAACCAGGCGCAGGTTGCCTTCGCGACGAACAAGAGGATCGGGCATGTGGGCGAGCCTGATGCCGCGGGCCCCGCGCGCAACCGTCCCCGCGCTTGCCCCGGCCATGCGTGGCATATAAGTCCACGATCCGCCACGCATCAGTCCGTGGCGGGGGCGGAATGCCTCCACGTGGTGTGGATGGCCCCGCCACCCACCAGACAGCCCCAAGGGGTTACCAGTGCCTACCGGTTCCGTTGTCCGTTTCGATCGTCGTCGTGGTTACGGTTTCGTGCAGCCCGATGACGGCGGCGAAGACGTGTTCGTCCACCAGAACAACATCAACATGGAAGGCTTCCGCTTCCTCGAAGTCGGCGAGAAAGTCTCTTACGAACTTGAAGTCGGCGAGAAGGGCATGAAGGCCGTCTCGGTCGCCCTCACCGAGCCCCGCATCGAGCGCGCCCGCGATGATCGCGATGATCGCGATCAGGGCGACCGCGGTGGTGACCGTGGCGGGTACCGAGCTGAGCGTCCGGCATTTGGTGGCGACCGTGACCGCGGTCAGGATCGTGGCCAAGACTACGGCGCCGACCGCGGCGACCGTTCGGGCCGCAAGCTTGAACGCCTGATCAGCCTGCTCGTCGCCAAGGGCGTCATCGCCCCCGGCGAGATCGACGGACTTGAAAACGCCAGCGCCGGTCAGGCCGCCCAGGGCTGAAGGCCGGCGTTCCCGCGTGTAGCGGGCCCGGAGCGCTCCTCCGGGCCCGCGGCATTTCCACGCTTGGTGACCCGGGGCATCGACATATGACCCGACCATGAGCGACCTGCATCAAGTCATCATCCTCGGCGCCTCGGGCGACCTCACCGCGCGCAAGCTGGTGCCCGCGCTGTTTGCTGGCTGGCGCGAAAAGCTGCTGCCCGGCCGCGTCCAGGTGGTCGGTGTCGCGCGCCGCCCATGGGATGACGCCGGCTTCAACCAGCACCTCAGCGAACACGCCGCGGTGAAGGACGAGGCCTTCGCCCAGTTCCTCGGCCAGGTCGGTTACGTGCGCACCAACCTCGATACGCCCGAGGACTACCGCGCCCTCGCCGCCGAACTGGCGCGCCGCGCCGGCGGGCCCGCCAACCGCGTCTTCTACCTGGCGGTGAAACCCGACCTGTTCCTGCCCTCGGTCGAGGGCCTGGCCGCGGTCGGTCTGCTCGACCAGCAGGGCGGCACCACCGCCCGCGTGGTGGTTGAAAAACCCTTCGGCACCGACCTGCCCAGCGCCAAAGTCCTCAACGCGCGGCTGCTCGAGCTCATGGGCGAGGACCAGCTCTACCGCATTGATCATTATCTGGGCAAGGAGACGGTGCAGAACCTGCTGGTGTTCCGCTTCCGCAACGCCTTCTTTGAACCGCTGTGGAACCAGAAATACGTCGAACTGGTGCAGATCACCGTATCCGAAAACATTGGCATGGAGGGCGGCCGCGGTGGTTACTACGACAGCTCGGGCGCGATCCGCGACATCCTCCAGAACCACCTCCTGCAACTCGTCGCCCTGGTCGCGATGGAGGCGCCCGCCTCACTCGATCCCAAGGCGATTCGCGATGAAAAAGTGAAAGTGCTCAAGTCGCTGCGTCCGGTCACCGACATGCCGGAGACCGCCACGCACATCGTCCGCGGCCAGTACGACAGCTACCGCTCTGAGCCCGGCGTGCGCCCCGACAGCGACACCGAGACCTTCATCGGAGTCCGAACGTACCTCGATAACTGGCGCTGGGGCGGCGTGCCGTTCCTGCTGCGCACCGGCAAGCACCTGCCGCGCCGCGCCACCTCGATCACGGTGCAGTTCCGCATGCCGCCCCACACCCTGTTCGGCGGCTGGCAGGAATGCCACCTGCGGCCCAACGCCATCACCCTGCGCATCCAGCCTGACGAAGGCATCCAGATGGACTTCGAGGTCAAGGAGCCGGGCCAGGGCATCATGATCAAGCCGGCTAAACTCGCTTTTGACTACGCGAGCAACTTCAAGAAGGCCATCCCCGAAGCCTACCAGCGGCTGCTCCAGGACGTGATCGCCGGCGACCAGTCGCTGTTCATCCGCTCGGACGAGGTCGAAGAGTCCTGGCGCTGGGCCGACAGTCTGCGCACCGCCATGCAACAGGTACCCTTGCAGCCCTACTTCCGCAATTCCTGGGGCCCGAGCAATGCCAACTCCCTCTTCGGCGCCTGCGAAGGCCGGTGGATGAACGGATGAGGACACCCGGTCGCCCGCTTGCTCGCGGGTCGTTGGGCTAATCCGTCCTGTCGCAGTTGGTGGTTGGTGGTTGGGTGCAGCACATTGCGGCGCAGCTGCGGATCACCCATCCGGTGCCGGACTACTGGGTCGCAACGCGCTGCGATGCAGTCCCCAACCACCAACTGCGACAGCCAGGTTCATCGCTGACACCGTCGGCACCACACCGTTGAACGCCCAGCAATCACGTCGCTGCGCAGCGGGGCGGAGCAGGCCGAGCAGGGCTGGCCTGCGCGGCCATAGACCTGGAACGAATGCTGGAACCAACCCGCCTCGCCGCCGGCGTGGTGGAAGTCGCTGATGGTCGAGCCGCCGGCTGCGATCGCTTCGCCGAGGATGGCGCGAATCGCCGCTACCAGATCACTGAGCGCGGCGCGGGGCACCCGGCCGGCCGGGCGCGTCGGTCGCAGGCGCACCCGAAACAGTGCTTCCTGGGCATAGATATTGCCAACGCCGACCACCAGGCGCTGATCCATGATCAACGCTTTGAGCGGCGCTTTCCGCCCGCGAAGGACTGTGGCCAGATAGTCGCCAGAAAACGCCGGACCAAGCGGTTCGGGGCCGAGTCCGGCGAGCGCGGGATGACGTCCATCAGCGGGTAGAAGATCAAGCAGGCCGAAGCGGCGCGGATCACGGAAGACGAGCCGTCGGCCATCAGCGAGGTGCAGGTAGGCATGATCATGGGTGCGCTCGTCGCCAGGCGGGGCCACACGCCAGGTGCCGGTCATGCCCAGGTGACAAAGCAGGGTGGCCCCGGGAGTCTCGATCAGCAGGTACTTCGCGCGACGCCGTATGGCGGTAATGGGTTGACCTGCAAGGCGTGCAGGCAGCTCCTGCGGAATCGGCGCGCGCAAATCATGGCGCTGCAGGTCCACGCGACGGATCACAGCCCCGGCCAGCAAGCGCTCCAGACCAGCGCGCACGGTTTCGACTTCAGGGAGTTCCGGCATGTCCTCCAGCGTGCCTGGGGAAGAGCCGCGCAACACTCTGCGACCTCACACCAACCCCATGCGGGAAATGCGCTTGGATCGCCTACGCCACGATTGCAACCGAGCCCAGATCCACCATGATCACAACTTGTGCCGTGCCCATCCGCACGGCATCGATGGAGCCATGGCTACCCGCAGCACCGCGAAAGATACCACCTTTTACCTGTATGTCGGGTCCCAGTGGACCGGGCCATACCCGGTAGCTGACATCCGCCAGTACCTTCATGACGGCCGGGTTGCTGCCGACACCTACGCCTATGATCCCTATGAACAGCGCCACTCGACCGTGGGTGAATTGCTAGCCGACGCCAGCGCTGGGGGAATGTTCTCGGCGGCTCCTGCTACCGGTACCGGATCCCGGGGTACATCCAGCCTGCAGATCCAGGATCTCGAAGAGCGGGAATGCTCAGCCACCGCCACCGCCACCTTTGACGGTGTTGCGCCCGATCTCCGGGCGTTCTACCACGCCTATCTTGACCTCGCCGAGGACCGAAACGCCGACACCGGTACCGCGTTGGCCACCCTGCGCCGCTGTCACCGCGACCTCACCGCGATTCTGGACACTGACACTGACGCACGTCAGGTGCTGGTGACCGAGATCAAGCGCGTCGCCGACTACCTCGCCAACCGCCATCAGGATCCGCGGCTGTGGGATCTCCTGGCCGCTATCCGCGAGACTCCGAGCGAGGAGCACGAATCCACCGCCCGTGCCGCCGCCGAGATCGTCACCCATCTGGTTCAGGCCGGCGAACGTCACGGCGCTGGCAGCGCAGCACTGCGCAGCGACGGCACTACCCGGCGCATCCTCGCCTCGGCCGCCAACGAGATCAGCTCGACCCAGCGCGACCTCGAATCCATCCAGAAGGCCTACGCCGCCCTGCAGGAGCGTCACGCCCTGGACCTGGAACAGGCGCGCGAACTGCTCGCGCAGGTCGAAGCCAGTCGCGACGATGAGATACAGGGCCGCACCCAGGGCGAAGCCGAGGTCCGCGCCCTGGCCGCTGAGGTCCACCGCCTGGCAGGAGAGGTCGCTGAAGCCAACCACGATGCCACCCTGCTTGCCGAGGTCGAACATCTCGGCGCCGATCTGCGCGAGGCCGGGCCTTCGGTTATCGCGCCCCTGGCTGAAGGCCTGCTCATCCGCATGGTCGCGCGGCTGCGCAGCCTCGCTGCCGCCCCAGGCGCCCTGGCCGAATCCGGAGCCCTGGCGGAGCTGCGCGCCGAATTGGCGGATGTTCGTGCCGAACTCGCCCAGGCCCGCGCCCAGGTCATGACCCTGAGCGAGGAACGCGAACGCCTGCGCAAGCAGCTTGAAGAGCAACGCGTCGCTGCCGAACGTATCAGCGCCGCCGCCCGCGAGCGCGAACAGCGCTTGCGCTCGACCGTGACGGCACTCGAAGTCACCCGTGACCTCCATCAGGAGGTGATGGTCGACCTGGAGCGTCAGCTCGAGGTAGCCCAGACCCGCGTCGAAGGCATGGAGGGCGAGCTCTCCGGTGTACGCGGTGAACTCAAGGATGCCCGCACCGGCCTCGATGAGCGTAGCCGCGACCTCCACGACGAGATGCGCCGCCTGGTTGAGATGCGCGCCATGCTGGAAGCGCGCCATCAGGAACTGGCCGCGAACCTGCGCGAGGCCGAGTCCCAGCTCGCCCAGGCCGCCCCGGGCGCGGACACCGCCGACCTCGCAGCCAAGGTCGCGCAGCTGCGCACCCTGGGCGAGACCACCAGCCGTCGGTTGCAAGAACAGGAGGCCCAGGCCGCCAAACTCGAAGCCGAACTCGCCGCAAGCCGCCAGGAGGCGAGCGAGCTGCGCACGCGAAGCGACACCATCAGCGGCGAATTGGATAATGCCCGCTCTGACCTGGCCCAGGCCCGGCGCCGGGTCGAAGAGCTGCACCGCGCCTACACCCGCCTCGAATCCGAGCGCGAGGAACTGCAGTCGGAACTCGCCACCCGCAGGGGCACCGACAGCATTGAGCGCAAGGACAAGGATGTTTCGTCCGACCGCCTGACCCAGTCGCCGTCCTCACGCATGGACAAGGTGCTCTCGCACCTTGAGACGCGCCTGAGCGACGCCTCGCGCAAGGCCGAGGCGCTGCAGGTCCAGGTCAGCGAAGAGCGTGATCGTGCCCAGGCACTGGCCAGCGAACACACCGCTCTGGTTGGCAAAATCGATGAACTTACCGCCGACCGTGACCATCTACGCGCCGAGCTCGACCGCCTGCACAGCGAACACTTCAGCGAACATTCCCAGCACGCCGCCCAGATCGCCGTTGCCACCCAATCGGCGATCGAGGCCGAACGTCGCTACAAGGAGGCGATGCAGCGGGTGTTCACCCTTGAGAATCGCATCAGTGAACTTGACCCCATCACCGGGCCGGATGAGCCCCAGAGCAGGACCGCCATCCTGCGCCGGGAACTCATCACCGCGCAGGAAGACCGCGATCGCGCCCTCGATGAGCTCGAGGCTGAGCATCCACCCACCTCTGCCGCTGAATCAAGCGCCATCCGCGATAACCTGGCCCTGGTCGAGGCCGAACTGGCCAAGAACACCCAGGCCCGCACCGACCTCCAGACGCGCCTGGTGGCAACCATCGGCGAGCGTGACCGGCTAGAACGCGAACTCAGCCGGATGCGCAATGAGCAGGAATCGGCCGCCGTCGAACACCGTACCGCGCTCAAATCGGCGCGTGACCGCCTGACCGAGGCCCAGACGCGCATCCTGACCTTGGAGAAGGATCTTGAGGCCAGCCGCGGTCAGGTCGGTGCCGCGCGCAGCGGCACCGAGACCCGGCTCAAAGCCGAGCAGGCCTACATTCAGTCGCTTGAGAACCGCCTGGCGGATACGCTGATTGAGCACGAACAGCTCTCTGACCGGGTCAGGGACCTGGAGCATGAGCTGACCCAGGCGCGCGGCGCTGACGGACGCAACCACCGCTCGGCCGAGCTCGGCGATGCCGTCGAACGCCTGCGCGCCGAGCAGGCGCGGGTGATGGAGCTCACGCGTAGCGCCGATCTGGCCCGCAACGCGGCGACCGCTGCCGAGGAACGCGCCAACCACGCGCATCAAGCCCAACTCGAAGCCATCACCGAACGCGACCGGCTGCATCTAGAAATCACCCGGCTCAGCGCCGAGATCACCCGGCTCTCTGCCCGGGGGGCTGTTGAAGACCAGTTGGCCGAAGTCATGGCCGACCGCGACCACCTGCTTACCGAGCTGGAAAGAACCTCGGCTGAGCTCAACGATCTGCGCCGACGCCTCTCGCGAGCAGAACGCGAAGGCATCCTCGCCGGCCGGGTCCAGGCCGAGCGCAGCCATGCCCGCCGGCTTGAGGACGAACTTGGGGCCGCCCAGGCAATACGCAGCAGCGATTCGTTGCGCGTAGCGGAACTGGTCGAGCAACTCGCCGCGGTCACCGCCGAGCGCGACCACTTGGCCGCGGAAGTCGAACGCCTGCGTCAGGCCCCGGTGGCCGACGCGGTGCTTGGCGAGCTGACCGAGCTGCGCGCCCGTTTGGTGAAAGCCAAGAAGCGCATTCGCCTGCTGCGCCAGCAGCGTGATGCGGCACGCATCGGCGAGGATGCGATCACCCGCGAAACCCTGGCCCTCGCCGGTGAGACGGATCGGGGGCGCACCACCGCGATCCGCGCGGCGGTCCATGCAACCAGTGCCGCCCCGGACCAGTCCGGGGCCGGGCGCAATGCCTTTGCTCCGACCGAGGCCAGCGCCGCCGGCGGCGGCCTGACGCGTCGCATCCCCTCGGACCGCATCAGTCTCGGCAGCCAGAGCCCCGGCCCGCGCATGGCGGTGTTCGCCCCCGGCACCTCCGGAGTACGGCCGCCGCCACCACCGCTGACTGCGGGACTGGTCCGGCAACGGCCGCCGCCGCCGCCCTTCGATCCGCGGTTGCTCACCTCGCGAGCCTCGGCACCCATGAGCCTGCGGCTGCGCCCCTGGCTGCCTCACGCCTTGCTGGCAAGCGCGGCGATGACCGCCCTGGGGTTGCTCATCGCCGTGATA
>JBILDK010000095.1:0-8407 GCA_044352625.1 Planctomycetota bacterium | reverse complement strand
AACGCTGCCGCCGACTGGGCATGGTGCTGCAGGACCCGGACGACCAGTTGTTCTGCGCCACGGTCGCCGAGGACGTGGCCTGCGGTCCGCGCAACCTCGACCTGCCCGAAGCCGAGGTCCAACGCCGAGTCACTGACAGCTTGGCTGCGGTCGAGGCCGGACACCTCGCCGAGCGCGCAATCCATCACCTGTCCTTCGGCGAGCGCAAACGCGTGTGCCTGGCCGGGGTGCTGGCGATGCAGCCGCGCACGCTGATCCTCGACGAGCCCACAGCCGGCCTCGACCCCCAGGGCGAAGCCGCGATGCTGCGCCTGCTGCACCGGCTCAATCGCGAAGGCGGCCACACCATCTTGCTCGCCACCCACGCCGTGGATCTGCTGCCGCTGTTCGCCACGCGCATCGTGGTGCTCAATCGCGGCCGGGTGATCATGCATGGCAGCCCGGCTGAGATTTTCGCCGAGCCTGAAATCCTCGCCCGCGCCGGCTTACGCCTGCCCTGGGTCTCGCACTTGTTGCACGAGATGCAGCGCGGCGACGGCTTGGCGGTGGAACGCCTGCCACTGACCCTGGGCGAAGCCCGCGAGGAACTGCTGCGCCATCTGCCCGACTCGGCTTTTCCCCAGCGTGGGCAGCCATGACCAGCACTGAAAAGGCAAAGGGTGGGGAGGATGGGAAGGATGCCGAATCGCGCGACCGCACGGCACCGCTTCTTTCCCTCGATCATCTTCCCCATCCTGTTACCACCGAGTCGTTGCGCGGTGGATTCACCACCGGCTCATGTGCGGCAGCAGCGGCAAAAGCAGCAGTCCAGGCTTGGGGTGGTGTCCATGTGTCCAGCGTTGAGATCCCATTGCCCGACGGCACGCGCGCTGAGCTACCGGTGGAGTCCTGTGCCCCTGGACTGGCCAGCGTACGCAAAGATGCGGGCGATGATCCCGACGTGACCCATCGCGCCCTGATCAGCGCCACGGTCGAACCCGCGACTTCGGGCGGCATCCGCTTTGCCGCTGGTCCCGGCGTGGGCACGGTCACGCTGCCTGGTCTGCAGGTGCCGCCCGGCGAGCCGGCGATCAATCCGGTACCGCGCCAACAGATCACCGCCGCCTTGGCCGAGGCCGGCTGCCATCACGCCCTGGTGACCATCAGTGTCGCTAACGGTATCGAGCTGGCCGCGCGCACCTTCAACGGCCGGCTGGGCATTGTCGGTGGCATTTCGATTCTCGGCACCAGCGGCCGGGTGCGCGCCTTTAGCCATCCCGCCATCGCCGACACCATCCGCGCCAGCATCGACGTAGCGGTAGCCACCGGCCTGCGCTCGCTGGTGTTGGTTCCTGGACATCACGGGCACCGCGCAGTGCATACGCGATTTACCCTTGGCGCGCAGCAGGTGATCGAGGTTGCCGATGCCTGGGGCGAGGCGGTGGACCATGCTGCGCGCCAGCCATTCGCGGCAGTGCTGGCAGCCG
This sequence comes from Planctomycetota bacterium, assembly GCA_044352625.1. Lineage (GTDB taxonomy): Bacteria > Planctomycetota > UBA11346 > UBA11346 > UBA11346 > JAKLKR01. The sequence continues at coordinate 6,941 of JBILDK010000095.1, read as the reverse complement.
GCCATCCCTCTAAACTGATGAAGCTAGCGCTTGGCCAGTGGAACACCCATGTCTCGGCCGGGGCCGCACCAGTGGCGCTGCTGCGCGGCTGGGCCGCAGACCTGGGCCTGACCACCCCCGAAACGCCCACCATCGACGGCGTGTTCACCAGCCAGGAGGTTGACGGCCGCTCCAAACTCGCGGAGTTGGTCGCCAATCGCGTCCTCGCCGCATTGCGACCGCGCCTACCCGGAATCGCGCTGGGGGTACTGCTTACCGACATGTCCGGCGGCTGTTTCGGCCACGCCGGGGATCTCAGCCCGTGGGAGCGTTCATGAGCATTGTTATCGCCGGTTGCGGACCTGGAGCGCTCGACCTTATTACCCCAGCGGCGCGCCACGCGGCGATGGCAGCGCGGCTGCTGCTCGGCTCTGAACGGCTGCTCGCCTGTTTTCCCGAGGCTACCGCCGAGCGCCATGTGTACCGCGCCGACACGGCAGCGCTGCTCACCGCCTTGGAAAACGGTCCGCGCCCGGCGTGCGTGCTGGTAAGCGGAGATCCTGGCTTGTGCAGTCTGGCCCGCCCGGTGCGCGCACGTTTTGGCGCCGCCTGCCGCGTCATCCCCGGCATCAGCGCAGTGCAGGCAGCTTTTGCCGCAGCTGAGGCCGACTGGCTAGGCAGCGTGACCGTGAGCTGCCATGGACGTCAGCCACCTGCCGTTGATCCTGCCGCCCTGCGACACGCCCCGGCCATTGCCGTGCTCTGCGGCGACCGCGCCGCCATGGCCTGGATCGCTGAGTTGCACACGCGGCTCGACGACCAACGCCGCATCGTCCTGTGCGAAGACGTATCGCTGCCCAGCGAGCGGGTGCGCCACATTGCCGCCACAGACCTCACCGATCTCGCCATTGCCTCGCTCAGCATTGTCTTGCTGCTGAAGGAATCCCATGACTGAACCCGGCACGCTTCACTGTCTTGGCATCGGCCCGGGAGATCCCGAACTGGTCACAGTCAAGGCTGCCCGACTGCTGGGCAGCGCGCGCCATGTGGTCGCACCCACGGCCCGCATCAAGAGCGAGAGCCTGGCCCTGGCCATCGCCGCACCGCACCTGGGAGCGCACACCCAGGTCCACGAACGGGTGTTCCCGATGACCGCGGATCGCGCTGAGATGCAGGCCCGCTGGGACGAGTCCGCCGGGTTCATCGACGGGCTCCTGCTGGCTGGTGACGACGTGTGCTTCCCGACCTTGGGCGATCCGCTGCTGTACTCGACGGCGCTCTACTTGGCCCGCGCCCTGCGCCGACGCCGGGCCGCGGTGCGCATCGCCTTCGTCCCCGGCGTGACCGCCTTCAGCGCGGTGGCCGCGATCACCCAGGTTCCGGTGGGTGAAGCCAAACGTCCGGTGACCATCGTGCCCACCGCCGACGACGATGCCGACGCCATCCGCCGCGCCCTGGCCACCGGCGGCGCGGTGGTGCTGATGAAGATCGGCAAACGGCTCGGCGCGATCCTCGACCTCCTGGCCGAGGCCAGCGCCCTGGAACGCGCCGTCATGGTCAGCCGCGCCGGCCGCCCCGAACAGCAGGTCTTCACCGATCTCGTCGCCCTGCATCGCCAAGGGGCCGACACCGAATACCTTGCCGTCATCATCGTCCCCGCCCTGGAGGAGGCATGAATACAGAAATTAAACAGGATGGGGAGGATGGGGAGGATAACCTCAGCCATGCTGTCATCGGTTGCTGCTTTGCAGTGATGAACGAACTAGGGCATGGATTCCTGGAGTCTGTCTACGCGGGGGCCTTGGCCGTGACGTTGCGTCAGGCAGGGATCCCATTCGCTACTGAGATTCATCACCCCGTCCTCTTTCGTGGTGAAGTAATCGCTTCATTTCGCATGGATCTGTTGGTCGGTCAACGTCTCGTGGTGGAACTCAAAGTAGTCCAGGCGCTGACTCCAGAACATTCCGCCCAGGTGATCAATTACCTCAAGGTCAGCGGTCTTCCGCATGGTCTACTGATCAATTTCGGCCGTCCTCGCATCGAAGTCCGTCGTCTGCATCATCCTTCCCATCCTCCCCATCCTGTTCCTCCCTGCGAGTCGTCCCCATGACCGTCCATTTCGTGGGTGCCGGCCCTGGCGATCCGGAGCTGCTCACGCGCAAGGCAGAGCGGCTGCTGCGTTCCGCGCGGGTGTGCATCTGGGCCGGTTCGCTGATCAATCCGCAGATTCTTGACCTGCTGCCGGCGGAGTGTGTGCGCCATGACTCAGCGCATCTGGATCTGGATCAGACCACGGCGCTGTGCGCCGAAGCTCACGAACGCGGCGTGGATGTGATTCGCCTGCACACCGGCGAACCGGCGCTGTATGGCGCCATCGCTGAACAGATGCGCCGGCTCGATGCGCTGGGTATTCCCTATGCCCAGGTTCCGGGGATCAGCGCGTGGCAGGCGGCCGCCGCTTCGCTCAAGACCGAGTTGACGGCACCGGAGCTGGCTCAGGCGGTGGTGCTGGGACGCATCTCGGGGCGCACGCCGGTGCCGGCGGCTCATGACCTCGCTGCCCTGGCTGCGTTACAAACCACCCTGTGCCTGTATCTGTCGGTGGATCGCATCGCCGACATTGCTGCTGCCTGCATTCCGCACCATGGTGCCGACTGCCCAGCGGCGGTGGTGTTCCACGCTTCGTGGCCGGATGAACGGGTGGTGCGTGGAACCCTGGCTGACATTGCGGAGCGGGTCGCGGCCGAGGATATCCGCCGCACCGCCCTGGTGGTTGTCGGTCGGGCCCTGGCCGGGTCGGCCCCGGATTCGCGGCTGTATGCGGCCGATTTCGCCCACGGCTACCGCGCGGCGAGGCCATGAGCCGAAGCCTTCCCCCGGGAGGGTCGAGCACCCGTTCGACCTCGAGCAGCCTGCACATCCTCGCGTTGTGTCCTGAGGCTGTGATACTCGGGAGACATCTTGCCAAGGCGCTGGGCGGCATGCTGCATGCCCATGCCAGTGCGGCTCCACGCGGGACGCGGCACTTCACGGCCATTGGCGAACGCCTCACCGAACTGTGGCCTAATGCCAGCGGATTGGTGGTGCTGGCGCCCTGCGGGGTGGTGACCCGCTGCCTCGCGCCGCTGGTGCAGTCGAAATATCGTGACCCCGCCGTGGTCTGCTGCGATGCCCTGGGGCGGTGGGCGATTTCCCTGCTCTCGGGGCATGAGGGCGGCGCCAACGATTTGGCGCTGCGTGTGGCCAATGCCATCGCCGCCGAACCGGTGATCACCACCACCAGCGAAGCCGTGCGCGACCACATCGTGGGCGTCGGCTGTCGGCGCGGCGCGGCTGCCGCCGATATCCAGGCTGCCATTCGCACCGCTTTGCGCCGGGCGGGCGTGGCCCGACAGCGCGTGCGGCTGCTCGCCAGCGCTGAACTCAAATGCGATGAAGCCGGCCTGCTCGAAGCAGCCCAGGCCCTCGGGCTGGCACTGCGCTTCATCACCCATGACGAGATCCGTGCCTGCGCCAAGGCGCACGCGATCACGACGACCGCTCAACGACGGCTCGACCTCCCGGCGGTGGCCGAGCCCTGTGCCCTCCTCGCCGGACGAAGGACGACATTATGCCTGACCAGACAGGTGATTCGCGGAGTCACGGTAGCGATCGCGCGGGAAGCCTCGTGTGCGTCGGCATCGGGCCGGGACACCGGCTCGATCGTACGCATCGCGCAGAAGCGGCGATCCTTGGCGCGGACGTCGTCGTCGGCTACCTGCCCTACCTTGAAAGCATCGCCGACCTGACCCCCGGCAAGGAGCTGATTAGCTCGGGCATGACCGGCGAACGCGAGCGCGTCGCCGCCGCCATCGCTCAAGCCGTGACCGGGCGCCGCGTGGCGCTGATCAGCTCCGGCGATGCGGGGATTTATGGCATGGCCGGTCTGGCTCTTGAGATGCTGCACGCACAGCGCCTGAACGTGCCCGTGGCGATGGTGCCCGGCGTGACCGCCGCCAGTGCTGCGGCTGCCTGTCTGGGCGCCCCATTGATGCTGGATTTCGCCTGCATATCGCTGTCCGACCTGCTGGTGCCCTGGGCCCGCATCCGTCGTCGGCTGGAAGCCGTTGCCGCGGGCGATATCACTGTGGCGCTCTACAACCCGCGCTCTCAGACCCGCGTGCGCCAGCTGGAGGAAGCGGCCGAGGTCCTCGCCGCGCATCGCCCCCCCACGACCCCGGTGGGCATTGTCACCGCCGCCTCGACCGACGAGGAAGTGCGCGTCCTATCCACCCTCGACCGCTTTCTGCACGAAGACATCGGCATGCGCTCGCTGGTCATCATCGGGGCCAGCGACACCACCGTCCTCGATGGCTGGTTCGTGGCCCCGCGTGGGTATTACGGCACCCCCATCGTTAACCCTGCCACCTGATTCCGCCTTCCCGCCCTGACTGGCGCTGGCACGCTACGTCCATGGATGTCCTGCCGTTCCTGGCTGCCGTGCGCGCGCGGCTGCGCCGTGCCGTGGCGCTGGAAGGCGCCGCCCGCCTGAGTGGGACGGTGATCGGACTGACGCTGGCTGCGATGCTCGCTGATCTGGCGTGGTTCCTGCCCGGCTGGCTGCGCCTTGGTCTGCTCCTCGGCATTCTCCTGGCAGGTAGCCTGATCGCGTGGCGACGCCTGTTCGTTCCGCTGCGCCGGACCCTGGCGGACCGCGATGTGGCGGCCTTCGCTGAACGTCGTCTGCCCAACCTGGGCGGACGCCTGACCACCGCGGTCGAAGGCATCTCCCTGGGCGAGGCCGAGGCCGCCATCCTCGCTGCCCACCTCACCCCTGCTGCGGTCAGCGTTCTGGTGCCGGCGCGCAAACTGCCCAGCCGTCTGCTTGGGTCCGGGCTAGCGCTGCTTGCTGCGGGCCTTGGCTTTGCCTTCTGGCCGCAGGAAGCAACTGACGGTCTGCGCCGTTTGGCGCTGCCGTTCTCGGCTGCGGATTGGACCCGCCGCGCCCGCCTTGAGGGCAACGTGATCAAGCCGGTCGTCGCCAGCGATGACAAGGTGGTGCTCGACATTACCCGTTCACACCCCCGCCCCGATTTCACCGCCCCGGTCGAGGTCGCTTGGCGCAATGCGGCCGATGGCACCGGCGACCGGCGACAGTTGCCAGGTCTGGTCGGCCCACGCTGGTCCCATGGCTTGGCGCTGCCGATCGGGATCTGGACCGTGACCGTGACTTCGGCCGACGCCCATCCGCTGACCCTGCATGCCCGGGTGGTGGAACGACCGCACCTCGCCGCTGTGGCGGTGGCGATGACCCCGCCGAGCTACACTCAACAACCTACCACCACCCTCGCCACCCTCGCCACCAGCGTGCTGGCCGGCAGCCGCATTGTGGTGCGCGCGACCTTTTCCGGTGAATCCGCCCGGCCCGCAGCCGCAGCCACCATAACCTTGCCCGGCACCGCCGCACCGGTGTCGCTCCAGGCCGATGGGGCCGAGTGGATGGCCACCTTCACCGCCGGAACGAGCGGCGATATCGTGCTGAGTGCCAGCGACGCAGACGGCATTGCCAGCGCCCCAGCGGCCCGGTTTCCGTTTGCTGTCGAACCCGATCGGGCCCCCACTGCCATCCTCGACGGTCCGCGCCGCAGCGAAGCGGTCAGCGCCAAGGCCCGGGTGGCGCTGACCATCCATGGCAGCGATGACCTTGGGCTGGCCGATCTCGCCTTGCTTGGCGCAGTGGTTCCGGCCGGAGCCGACCTCCCCCCTGCCGGCAGCGGCAAAGAATTGTTCACCACCGACGCAGTGCGCGGCGAACTCCGCGCCAACCGCGAAGCGTTCCTCGACATCGGCGCCCTCGCCACGGTGGGCGAGCGCGTGCTGCTCAGTGCCCGGGCCCGCGACCGCAACGACCTCAGTGGTCCCGGTGTCGGGCTGAGCGAACCGATCCTGCTCACGGTGGTGGCCGAGGACATGCTGCGCCAGGAGTTCGACCGGCTGCTCACCGAAGCCCGCGATCAGGTCGGTCGCGCCCGGGATGACATGGTCGAAGGCCTGGCCAAGAGCGAGCGCCTGCCCGGGGCCTCACGCGCCGCTGCCCAGGCCGCAGTGCGCGCCCGGGATCTGGCCGCCCAGGTCATCCGACGCTGGACCCAGAACAACCTGCCTGCCGAGGCCATCGCCCCGGCCCAGGCCGCCACCGGGCTGCTCGACGGCACCGCCCTGCCCGCCCTGGCCCGCACCCCCGATGAGGGCGCTGATGCCGGCAGGCAGGCCGAAAGGGCCCTGGCGGAAGCCGAAAAGCTGCTCGGCTCGCTGCTCGCCGACGGCGATCTCACACGCTTGCTGGCGGCGCTGATCCTGCGTGAAGAAGCCCTCTTCGAGGAATCCCGCGGCTTTGTGCGCGCCTTCCTCACCAAGCCCCTTGATGCCGCCGCCCGCGCGCTGCAGGGCAACCTCTCGACTCGTCAGCGCGACCTCGCTGACCAGCTCGGCGAACTCGAACGACGCATCCTTGGCACCCCGGGCGGGACTCTGGCCAAGGCCCAGGAGGTGGTCCGCGCCCAGTCCCCGGCCGAGCGCCTGCGCACTGCGGCCACTGATCTCGCCGGCAATGCCCAGCGTCCCAAGGCGGTCGCCGCCCAGACCGAGGCCCTGGCGAGCATGCGCCGGCTGCTGGAACTGCTGCGCGGCAGCGATGCCGCCGGCGACCTGGCGGAACGAGCCGGACGCCTCGCCGCCGAACAGGAACGCCTCGCCGCCGACCTCGAACAGGGTGCCGATCCCGGCAGCCTGCAGGAGCGACAAAAGGACCTTGCTGAGCGTACCGCGGTCCTCGCCAAAGAGGTCGAAGCCAAGAATCCTGCCGCCGCCAAATCGGCTACTGCCGCGAACCAGGCCCAGAAAGGCGCCCAGGGTGCCATGGCCAAGGGTGACCGGGCTGGCTCTGCACGTCAAGCCGAGGGTGCCGCCGCGCTGCTGCGCGA
>JBILDK010000094.1:0-8438 GCA_044352625.1 Planctomycetota bacterium | reverse complement strand
CCGGCGGAGTTCCGTCCCGCCGCGTCCGCCGATGTGGAAGAACACCTGGGTGCCGCCGACCCAGGCCCACAGGGTACGCCGGCCATCCAGGGTCGGCAGGGGCGTCTCGTCCACATGCACGAAGGCCCGCGCCAGCACCTGGTGCCGGATCGCGGCGGCGATGGGGCTCAGGAAGGCGGCGAAACGGCCCGCCAGGTCCGACAACTGCGCATCGGACAGGTCCGAGCCCATGGCCTTCCAGTCCGCGAGCATGCGGCAAAAGGGTGTGCCGAGCACGTATTTCCGGCACATGGCCTCGACGATGGCTGTGTCGGCGTACTTCCCCTTGGGCACGATGCTGGGTGGCACGGGCGCGATGAAGGCCACCTCGTGCGTATCGGGCAGGCCCCAGCGCTCGCGCTTGCAGACTTCGCGCACCAGTTCGGCGGCTGCGCATCGCAGCGGCGATCCTGCTTTGCGCCGTACGCGATGCGCGTCAGCCAGGTGAGCTTGGAGTCCTGCACCCGCACCAGCTCGCTGAGATCGCGCACCGCGCCGCGCAGGTGCGCAACCTCGTCCTCCAGCGAGCGGAAACCATCGGTTGGTGCGAGCACGCCCGCATTCTATGACCCCTGTCAAGCCTCCCGTCCATGCCGCGCCAGGACCACGCAGTCGCGCACGATGATCCCGTCGAGGATGAGTTGCCACTCGGCCAGGGTCAGCTCGATGGCGATGGCCCGCATTGCGACCGCGGGCGCCTCCGTCCTGGCCTGGACCACGGGGCGCACCGGCAGGAAGGAGATCGGCCGCTCCGCATCTGCCGCCTCGACCCGATACACGCACGAGGACAACGTCGAACGCAGCAGCCCATGTTTCCGGCACTACGCCTCTTTGCCCAACCCGCTCCCTCGCCACGCCGCGACCAGATCACGAGCCTCGTCAAGCGACCTATGCTGCCGCTTCGCCTGCCGCCACGTTGATGCCGTCATGATCATTGAACCTCCGGGCGATCAGCATCGCGACTCACAGGACCGGAGTCATTGGGGCGTTATCGGAGCGATACCATCGAAGAGCGTCAGGACGTGGAAGGGCCCCTCGTCGGCGGCGATACCGCGCGCCAGCAGGTTGGGGCAGTGCGGATGCTCCACCAGGCGTCGAATCAGGCATCGCGTAGCAGGCGCACGAGCAGGCCGTAGCCGCCGGCATGGTCGAGGATGCGCCCGCCCGGCGGCAGGCGGTAGCCGAGCAGGACGGAGAGCAGCCGCGCGATCTCGAGGTTGCGCGCGACCCGCCCGCGGTCGGTGCCGGTGATGGCCTCGCAGTAGGCCTCGTCCAGCCACCAGGGCCGTTCGCTGCGCAGCAGTCCGCATCCCGGGCGATGCTCGAAGCGGACCTGGTGTCGGCACAGCAAGGTGGCGGTGAAGGCGTCGGCCATCGCCGTGCGGCAGAGCGGGCAGACGGCCGCGTCAGGCATCGCCGTCCCCGGGTGCGAAGAAGAAGACCGGCGCATGCGCGAAGACCTCCGGCTCGCGGCCGGAGATGAGGCGGAGCAGCGTATGCAGCGGGTTCCACGCCGCGCGCGCGGCGGTGACCGAATGGTACGAGATCAGACGCTGGGCGACCCGCTCGGCCAGCTCGAGCGCGTTGCCCGGGTGCAGTAGCGCCAGTAGAACGCGTTGGGCGTGCGCGCGACGATGCGGCCGCCGCTGCTCAGATGGCGGACGGCGAAGCGCAGCAGCGCCACCGGGTAGGTGACGTGCTCGATGACGTCGCCGAGGTCGCGTCGAGGCAGCGGATGTCCCAGCCCTGCGCACGCAGCGCCTCGGCCGCCTCCGGGGAAGTCCACGCCCACCGCCCAGCTGGCGAGCTTGCGATGCGGCCATTCCGGTCGCTGCAAGTGCGTTGGGTCGTGCTCGGCGCAGCCGACGTCGAGCACCGCAAGGTCGGCGACCTCGCCGCGCAGGAAGTCGTCGTAGCGACCTCGGATCGGACGGCAAACCGCCCACATCGCCACCACTGGCGGCGATGGACGTCGGGGTGCATAGGATTGCGGCTGACGCTGCGCCAGGAGTCCATGGCGATCAGGCCACCGCCGGCAGGAAGGGCGCGACCAGCTCGCCGAAGCGGCGGCGGAAGGCCGGCAGCTCGTGGCGCTCGCGGATGCGCGCCAGCGCCGCCTCGGCGAGGGCCGCGACCTCGCCGTCGGCGAGTCCGGCGGCCGCACGCATCGCCGTTCCAACCGCCTCGACGCTCAGCCCGGTGATCGGTAGGCCGACGCCGTCGATGCCGGATTCGCGGGTGACCAGCGGCACCAGGCCGCAGGCCATGCCGGCGAGGACGCTGGTCGCCATGCCCTCGCAGCACGACGGCAGGATGATGAAGGCGCAGTCGTCGAGCACCTCGCGCATGCGCGGCGAGGCGGGATGCAGCCAGCCGTGGCGATGGACGCGGCGAGGCAGGCTGCGGTAGTGCGCCCAGAAGTCGGGCTCTGCCTCGTCGCTATCGCCGCAGATGTGCAGGCGCCATCCGTCCGGCAGCGCCGGCAGGGCGTCGAGCACCAGGTCGAGGCCCTTGTGCAGGCAGCCGTTGCCGCCCGCCCAAAGGATGCCGCGGCGGCGCGACGCCGGTCCCGGCCTGGGCCCGCGCCAGTGCGCGTTGCAGGTCGGATCGATGATCGACAGCGGACGGACCGACGGATAGGTCGAGGCCGTCCAGGCGTTGCCCACCAGGATGATGGCGTCGGCGAGGTGCTGCGAAGCGGGGCCGTAGTCGCCGACCAGGCGGCGCGGACGCAGGCGGACGGAATGGCGCCGCTGAAAGTCGTCTACCCGCGCCATCTCGGCGGCGTTCTGAAACGGTAGGTACGCACCGGTGTGGTAGAGCACCCGGCGCTGGCCCGGCTGTCCCTCGCGGCATGCCTCCTCGAACAGGCCGCCGAAGCCGATCACGAGGTCCCAGCGCGCTGGAGCACGTCGCCAGGACGAGTCGTAGTCGATCGCCTCGACCTGCATGCCGGCGGCAGCAAGGGTCTCTGCCATCGTCAGTACCTCCTGCTCATTCGAATGCATGCCGGTGCCTCGCCCACGCAAAGGTCCGGTGATGTAGGAGAGCAGGGCACGGCCGCGGGCCGCGCCGCGGGCAGAGATGACGATGGGGGGGCGGCGGCGATTGAGCATGGCCATAAGCATTCGCCACCACAAGCTTAGCGGCTTTAGCATGTTCTCACTATCTCGCTTATCTTTTCGAGCCAATGGGAGGAGCAGATTGTCAGCACGAGGTCTGGCAGTTGCGAGCCTATGAGAAGTACCAACATTTAGCAGGCAATCCTTACGCGAGCACTCTATGGCCATTGCCCATACATCAAATATCTGACTGCCGCCCGGGTTCTTGCCATGCTCTTGGGATGCTATGAGGAGCCGTCCCTGCTAAATCGAGGGCCGTCATCGTGCCCCTGATCATGGTCGGAATCTGGATCCGGTTAAAACAATTTACGCGACAGCGACGGACAGGTTGACGCGCGGGCAGCACATGAATGTTGACGATGCGCTCCCAGAGGCCGCCGCAAGTGCCGAGCGGCGCCATGCACCCCTGGCGTCAGGCCTCGATTCGGCACACTCCATTCCGCGCCATGCCCCGCCTTACCCTCATCACCCCGACCTCCCAGGCCGGGGACTACCTCGCCACGGCCTGGGCGTTCCGCGAGCTGCTGTGGTTCTTCGCCCGGCGAGATTTCATGGTGCGGTACAGGCAGACGGTGGTGGGGATCGGTTGGGTGGTGATCCGGCCACTGTTGGCCATGGGGGTCTTCACCCTGCTGTTCGGTACCGTGGCCAAGCTGCCCTCGCACGGACTGCCGTACGCGCTTATCGTGCTGGTGGGGATGCTCCCGTGGCAGTTTCTGGCAGCGGTGTTGTCCGAAGGAGTCATGTCGGTGGCGGGCAACAGCAGCCTGGTGACCAAGACCTACTTCCCGCGCATCCTCATGCCGCTGTCGAGCGGGCTGCTCAATGCCGCGGATCTGGGCGTAAACATGGTGTTCCTGGCGGCAGTGATGGCATGGTATCAGGTTTTGCCGCCGTGGCAGGTGGTGCTCATGCCCATTCCCCTGCTGTGGATGATGGCGGTCGCCCTGGGGAGCGCCCTGTGGCTGGCGGCGCTGATGGTGTTCTACCGCGATGTGCGGGCCGTGGTGCCGGTGGTGCTCCAATTCGGTATGCTGGTCACGCCGGTGGCGTGGTGCGTCTCCGCGCTGCCGCCGGAGCTGAAATGGTGGGTGTGGCTGAATCCGTTGGCGGGGCCGGTGGAGCTGCTGCGCTGGTGTGTGCTGCCGGGCATGGTCATGCCCGGGCCCAAGGCGCTGTTGCTGTCTGGTGTGGTGTCGGTGGCCATCGTGTGGTCGGGCTATGCGTTCTTCCGCCGTTCCGAAGCCCGGTTCGCCGATGTCGTCTGAGCCCACCATGGCTTGGCCGGACGGCCTGGCCGTACGTATCAGCGACCTGCATAAGGAATACCTGATCAATGCCGGCACCCTCGGCAAATCGGTGAAGGATGACCTGCTTGGCCTGCTCACCCTGCGTTTCCTGTGGCAGCGGCCGAGCAAGCAGGTGTTCACTGCGCTCAAGGGCATCTCGCTCGACATCCGCCGGGGTGAAGTGGTGGGATTCCTCGGGGGTAACGGCGCCGGCAAAAGCACCCTGCTCAAACTACTCTGCCGCATCACGCCACCCACCGCCGGCAGCATCGCGTATGCCGGGCGTGTGGCGTGCATTCTGGAGGTCGGCACCGGCTTCCATCCCGAGCTGTCAGGCCGCGAGAACATCTATCTCAATGGCGCGATCCTTGGCCTCAAGCGCACCGAGATCAACGCCCTGTTCCAGCAGATCGTCGATTTCGCCGAGATCGGGCCTTATCTCGATGAGCCGGTGAAGCACTACTCGTCAGGCATGTACGTGCGCCTGGCCTTCGCCATCGCCGCCCATGTCGAACCCGATGTGCTGGTCATCGATGAGGTGCTGGCGGTTGGTGACGAGCGGTTCCGCGGAAAATGCTTGGGGCGTGTCCGCAGTCATTTCGGCGGCGAGCGCACCGTGCTGTTCGTCTCTCACGACATGCAGACGGTGCGCGAGATATGCACCCGCGTGGTCGTTTTGGACCGTGGTCAACTGGTGTTCGACGGTGCCGTCGAGGAGGGCATTGCAGTGTTTAGGGCCCAACAGGCGTCCTTGATCACCGACGAGGGCGGTCCTGCACTACCCTAAGGGGGTGAACGGTTGGAACCGACAGAAGCGAGGGGTCGTGGTGGTGTATTGCATTGCAACCGGGCCACCGCAGTCACGCACAAGCTACCGACAGACCCGTAAGGAAAAAGCTCGCCTACTTGTCAGACCCATTCACCTGGGTCATTGCCGCGGTGCGATAACGGCTGGGACTGGCGCCGACGTGGCGGGCGAAAAGGCGAGAAAAATGAGGGAGGTTGGTGAAGCCGCAACGACCGGCGATGACCTGCACCGGCTCACTGGTGTCGCGCAACAGGCGGCGAGCCAGGGCCAGCCGCAGGTCGAGAATGAATGCGTGTGGACTGGTGCCGTAGGCTTTGCGGAATTGCTCTTGAAAATAGCCTGGACTCATCCCGGCGAGGTGTGCCAGCGAGGGCACGTCGAGATCGGTGTGAAAATCCTGGGTCATGCGAAAAACCGCCGGAGCGAGGCGCGCGCGCAACGGGGCGAGCCCGTCGTCGGTGGGGTCCGGCAGGCTGGCGAGCAGCCGCAGCACCAGGGCAGCGGCGCGCAGGCGGTCACCGGCCCCGCCATGGGCCGCGAGGGCCACCGCCGCCACCGCCGCGGGGCCGCCCAACTCCTCGACTGACCACGAGGCGATGCCTGCCAGCCCGGCGACCCGCGCCGCCAGGTCGGGATCAGCGAGGGTGAAATGACACCAGTCGAGTTGGAGGGATGCGGTGCAGCGATGGCGATGCAGCCGGGCACCGGGCACCAAATAAAGTCTGCCTACCGCCAGGGGCGTGGGACCGGCGGGCGCTGCTTGGGGCACCGGGGCCTCGACCGCGTATTCGCCGCTGCCGGCAGTGACGCGGTAGAGCTTGCACCAGGGCTCCCACTTCCAGCCCATATTCCACCAGCCGGGCTTGCATAGCGACGAACCGGAATGCAGGAAACGCACATCCATGCGCCCATGTTCGGGCCTGCTGGCCGCTGGCAATCTGCCATCTGCCGGGGTATGCTGGGGCCTGAGCCGCCGCCATGACCGAGCCTGAAGCTCCCAACGCCGTGGTGATCTATGCCGATTCAACCTGCTGTCTGAGGCCCGCTTGACCGACTATGTGCGCATCGCCGTGATCCCGGCAACCGTCCTCGGCACGTACGGCGCAGTCTTGTTCTGTGCGCTGTTTCGCGACCTCGGCCGCGACTTCATTGGGCTCATCGTCCCTGCTGACCTGATCAGCCCGACGTGACTACCGCCGATCCAGGAGCCGTGGACCGAGCGCTTGCGACGCACTGGCCTGCGGCCGCATGCGAACTGTTGGCCACGGATCCGTGGGAACTGACGGTGGCCGCGATCCTGTCCGCGCGCACGACCGACACCCAGGTCAACAAGGTCATGGCCACGCTGGGTGAGCACTTGGTCGGTATCGACGCCTACGCCCGGCTCGAAGCGGATGCCCTGCAAGCGCTCATTCGCCGTTTGCCGCTGCATGGGCAAAAGGCCCGCGCCATTGTCGAGGCCGCCCGCGCCATCATCCGTCATCATCACGGTCGCGTGCCCGAGGATCTAGCGCATCTCGCCGCTTTGCCTGGTCTCGGACGGAAAACCGCGGCGGTGGTGGCGGGCAATGCCTTCGGCGTGCCGGCGGTAGCCGCTGACGTGCATGTGTGTCGCGCGGTTCGGCGCCTGGGCTGGATCGGCGAAGAGCAGCCGCGCGCCGCCGAGGCCGCGCTGCGCGCGCGCTTCGCCCCGGCGCGTTGGGTGCGGCTCTGCCACCAGCTCATCCGCCTCGGCCGCGACCACTGCCGCCGTCAACGCCCATGGTGCAGCACCTGCCCCCTCGCCGCGACCTGTCCGCGCCAAGGCGTGGACGACGCACGATAGATCCGCTTCGGACCGCGCGCCACGTGGTGGGGTTCTGCCCTGACCCCAGAGGGGGCCAGGGCGATCAGAGCGTGACGCGGCGGTAGCCGAGCTGCATCGCGCGCTCGCTGCCGGACTCGGGCGACTTCGCATCCAGGTACAGCTCGATGGTGGCGTTGCCCTGGCTGTCCAGGTGCGGGATCACGTCATCGACGCCGCTGACGCTGCGCAGGGCGCGCACGTCCTGTTGCAGCTGCACCTCGTTGATCCCCGACCGGGCATAGGTGTGGGCGACGCGGTGGGAGCAGCCGGCGACGACGCAGGCGGCGGCGAGAAGAGCGAGGAGGCGCATGGCCGGGATGATGGCGTGGCGCACGCCGAGGCCAGCCGCGCCAAAAAAAGAAAGCAACCGCTTGCATATGAAATAAGAAAGCATATGCTTTCATTTATATGGGACGCCCAGCCTTTGTTCGTGAGCGCATCCTGGAGGCGGCCTTCGACCGCTTCGCCCGGGATGGCTATGAAGCGGTGAGCACCCGCGATGTAGCCACCGCCGCCGGGGTCGGCGCCGCCTCGATGTTCAAGCACTTCCCGACCAAGGAGGCCCTGGGACGCGCGCTGTACACCATCGCACTCGCGCCCTTCCTGCGCGACCTCGCCGCGCTTGAGGCGGGCGCGCCCGCGCCCAAGGCGGCCCTCACCGCGTTCACCGCACTGCTCTACCGCGCCTACGACGAACGCCCGCGCATGTGTGCGCTGCTGGTGTTCCCGCCCCACGAGTTCACCCCGGTGGAGCTTGAACCGGGCAACGTCCAGGCCCCGCGTAATGTCCTCGCCCGGCTGTGCCGCCAGGACGAGGACGGCACCGCCTTGCTCTGGGGCGCCCTCGCCGGCCCGCTCCAGGACCGCTTCCTGCGCCAACGCACCGGCCCCATGTCCCCCCACGCCGCCGCGCTCGCCAAGCGCGTGGCGACGATGCTGTGAAGGAACGAATCATGAAACGAATCCTGTACATCGGCATCCCCGTGAGCGCCCTGGTGGTGCTGGCTGGGATCCTCCTGTGGTCACCCCACGAGGTGCGTGAATCGGCGCGGAAATCCTCGGCCGCTACGGCTACGGAGCCGTTGATCGAAACTTCGTCAACCCCGGTCAATGCCCCGAAACCGTTAGCGATCCCAGAGGAAATCGCGCTGGATCAGAACGAGTTGCTGTATTCCGACAGCCGGGCAGAACAAAGCGTGGCCGTTTGCGACGAAGAGGTGCGCGACCGGAAGACGGTAGAATCGAAACTGAGTGAAGCGCCGAGCCCGGCGGCATTGTTCGGATCGCGTGCGGGTGGTGGATACGTTAAGTCGCGGACGCCACCTCCCGTGTCC
>JBILDK010000093.1:0-8456 GCA_044352625.1 Planctomycetota bacterium | reverse complement strand
ACCGCCACCTCGTGCAGGTTGGCCAGGGTGCCGTCGACCGCAGCGTAGTTCTGCTGGACGACCGCGTCACCGCGCTTGCCGTAGGTCTTCTTGATCGATTCCTTGATTTTCGCGATGGCCATGTCCCGGGGCAGCACGCCCGAGATGGCGAAGAAGCAGGTCTGCATCACGGTATTGATGCGCCCACCCATGCCGGTCTGCTTGGCCACGGTGAAGGCGTCGATGACGTAGAACTTCAGCTTCTTGGCGATGATGACCTTCTGCACCTCGGCCGGGAGGCTGGCCCACACCGTCTCCTTGGAGTGCGCGGTGTTGAGCAGGAAGGTCGCGCCGGGGGCGGCGCAGTGCAGGATGTCAAGCTTCTCGAGGAAAACCGGGACGTGGCAGGCCACGAACTGGGCGCGGTCGATGAGGTACGGCGCGCGGATCGGCTCGGGCCCGAAGCGCAGGTGGCTGATGGTCATCGAGCCGGACTTCTTCGAATCGTAGACGAAGTAGCCTTGGGCGTAATTGTCCGTCTCTTCGCCGATGATCTTGATCGAGTTCTTGTTGGCGCCGACGGTGCCGTCGCTGCCGAGACCGTAGAACACGCAGCGTACGCACTGCTCGGTCTCGACCGAGAAGTCCGCGTCCCATTCCAGCGACGAGCGCGACACGTCATCGACGATGCCGATCACGAAGCGGTCCTTGGGGTGCGGCTTGGCCAGCTCGTCGAACACCGCCTTGACCATGGCGGGGGTGAATTCCTTGGAGGACAGGCCGTAACGTCCGCCGATCACGCGCGGAGCGCGATCGAAGGCGGCGGCCTTCATGGTGATGCCCTTGTCGATCGCAGCGACCACGTCGCAGTACAGCGGATCGCCGACCGCGCCGGGCTCCTTGGTGCGGTCGAGGACAGCGATGTCCTTGACCGTGCGCGGCAGGCAGCGCACGAAGTGTTCGACCGAGAACGGCCGGTACAGGCGCACGGTGACCACGCCGACCTTCTCGCCCTTGGCGGTCAGGTAGCGGGCGGCCTCGCGGGCGGTTTCAGCGCCGGAACCCATGATCACGATCACGCGCTCGGCGTCCACGGCCCCGTCGTAGTCGAACAGGCGATAGGCGCGGCCGGTGAGGCGGGCGAATTCGGTCATCACCTCGGCGACGTGGCCGGGGCAGCGGCGGTAGTACGGTTCGCAGGCCTCGCGGGCCTGGAAGAACACGTCCGGGTTCTGGGCGGTGCCGTGGATGCTGGGATGGTCGGGCGACAGGGCGCGACCGCGGTGCTCCGCGATGGCCTTCTCGTCGATCAGGGCCTTGAGCGCATCGTCATCGAGCAGCTCGACCTTGCTGACCTCGTGGCTGGTGCGGAAGCCGTCGAAGAAATGCAGGAAGGGGATGCGGCTCTTGAGGGTGGCGGCATGGCTGATGGCCGCCATGTCGTGGGTTTCCTGACAGTTCGACGCGGCAAGCATGGCCCAGCCGGTCTGGCGGCAGGCCATCACGTCGCCGTGGTCGCCGAAGATCGAGAGGGCGTGGGCCGCGATGGTGCGGGCGGTCACGTGGAAGACGGTCGGGATCAGCTCACCGGCCACCTTGTACATGTTGGGGATCATCAGCAGCAGGCCCTGCGACGCGGTGAACGTCGTGCACAGGCTGCCGGTGAGCAGGGCGCCGTGGACCGCGCCCGAGGCGCCGCCTTCGCTCTGCATCTCGATCACTTCGGGGACCGAGCCCCACAGGTTCTGCTTGCCCTTGGCGCTCCACGCGTCGGACAGCTCGCCCATCAGGGAGGACGGGGTGATCGGATAAATCGCGATGACTTCGCTCAAACGGTGGGCGACGAGGGCGGCGGCTTCGTTGCCCTCCATGGTCATGGTCGTCGGCTTGGTGCTCATGGGTGCCTCTTGCTGAATGATAGAAGATGTGTGGATGCTGACATCCTGAATGACTGCGCGCTGAGTCGAATCCAGCGCGGCAGGAACGCCGCCGTATGCGTTCGACGCATACGGCGGGCTCTGCCAGGCCTACCGGCGGTAGGTCGGACGCACTTCGTAGTGCGTGTGCAGCAGGTGGTGCGACTTCTCGGACAGCGGAGCGCCGAGATACTCCTTGTAGAGCTGCTGCACGTAGGGGTTCTCGTGCGAGCAACGCCACAGGGTCGCGCCGTCCTCCTGGTAGAGGCCCTTGGCCCGGGCCAGGCGCAGCTCATCGGTCACGCCGTAGGGCTGGCCGCCGCCGCCGACACAACCACCGGGGCAGGCCATCACTTCGACGAAGTGCCACGGCGGTTCCTTCCCTTCCTCCTTCGCCTTGCGGATCTCGTTGATCACCGCTTCGACATTGCCCAGGCCGTGGGCCACGGCGATGCGCACTTCCTTGCCCGCCACCTGCATGGTGCCGGTCTTCACGCCCTTGAGGCCGCGGGTGAAGGTGAAGTTGGGGTTCTCGGCATTCTTGCCGGTGATCAGGAACAGCGCCGAGCGGATGGCCGCCTCCATCACGCCGCCGGTGGCGCCGAAGATGGTGCCGGCACCGGTGTAGGCGCCGAGCAGGTGGTCGGGCTGGGCGTCGGGGATGGTGGCGAAGTCGATGCCGGCCTGCTTGATCATCCGCGCCAGTTCGCGGGTGGTGATCGAGACGTCCACATCCTGGTAGCCGGACGAGGACATATCGGCGCTGCGCCGGACTTCCCACTTCTTGGCGGTGCAGGGCATGACCGAGAGCACGAAGATCTTCTTGGGGTCGATCTTCTCACGCTCGGCCCAGTAGGTCTTGGTCAGGGCGCCGACCATCTCGTGCGGCGACTTGCAGGACGAGAAGTGCGGGATCATGTCGTTGTGGTACTTCTCCATGAAGTCGACCCACGCCGGGCAGCACGAGGTGATCAGCGGCAGGATGCCGGTGCCCTTGGCGAAGCGCGAGACGAACTCGCTGCCTTCCTCCATGATGGTGACGTCGGCACCGTAGTTGGTGTCGAACACCGCCTTGAAGCCCATGCGGCGGAAGGCCGCATAGATCTTGCCGGTGACGTTGGTGCCGGGAGCGAAGCCGAACGCCTCGCCCAGGGCTACGCGCACCGCCGGGGCGATCTGCGCGACGCAGACCGCTTCGGGATCCATGAGCTTGTCCCACACCTTCTGGGTCTCATCGACCTCGACGATGGCGCCGGTGGGGCAGTGGGCCGAGCACTGGCCGCAGCTCACGCAGGGCGATTCCGCCATGCTGATGTCACCGGCCGGGGCGATGCGGGTGTCGATGCCGCGATCGAGGAAGGACAGGGCCCAGACGTTCTGGTGGTCCTGGCAGACCTGGACGCAGCGCCCACACGTCACGCACTTGCGCGGATCCAGCTCGATGGTGCCGTTGCTGTTGTCCTTGGGCAGATCGGGCACCAGCGAGGGCAGGTCCATGTGGCGGATGTCGAAATCCGCGCACAGGGTCTGCAGTTCGCAGTTCTGATTGCGCGCACAGGTCACGCACTCGTTGGGGTGCTTGGACATGATCATCTCGAGGACCGAGCGGCGCGTCTGCACCAGCTCGGCGTCCTCGGTCTGAATGTCCATGCCCGGGTCGATGGGCGTGCAGCAGGCGCGCAGGGTGCGCCCGGTGTTCTTGATCTTGACCACGCAGATGCCGCAGGCGGACGTGTGGTCCAGGTCGGGGTGCTTGCACAGCACCGGGATTTTCACTGCGACTTTGCGTGCGGCGCTGAGGATCGTCTCACCAGGGGTGATCTCGACCTGCATGCCGTTAATGGTGGCGGTAGCCATGGGATGGTTTCCTTCTATCACTTAGCAGCGGGTACGGGTGACGCCTTGGCGGCGGAACCATCCACCAGCCGGGCTTCGAATTCGGGCAGGAAGTACTTCATCGCCGACAGCACCGGGTTGGGTGCGGTCTGGCCGAGGCCGCAGAGCGAGGCCTTCTGCATGGTCTTGGCGATACGCTGGGCGGTCGCCAGATCCTTGCGCGTGCCCTTGCCGGCCACGATCTTGTCGAGGATGAGCAGGAGCTGCTTGCCGCCGATGCGGCACGGGGCGCACTTGCCACAGGACTCGTCCACGGTGAATTCCAGGTAGAAGCGGGTCAGCTCGACCACGCTGTCGTCCTCGTCGAGCACGATCATGCCGCCCGAACCCATGATCGAGCCAAGCTGTTGGAGGTGCTCGTAGCTCACCGGGGTGTCGAAGAACTGGGCCGGGATCATGCCGCCCGAGGGTCCGCCGGTCTGGATGGCCTTGACCTTCTTGCCATTCGCGGTGCCGCCGCCGATGTCCTCGACGATGGTGCGGATGGTGGTGCCCATGGGCACCTCGACCAGTCCATTGTTGCGCACCTTGCCGGTCAGGGCGAAGACCTTGGTGCCCTTGGATTTCTCGGTACCGATGCTGCTGAACCAGGCGGCACCGCGGTTGATGATGTGGGCGATGTTGGCCAGGGTCTCGACGTTGTTGATGCAGGTGGGCTTGTCCCACATGCCCTTGACCGAGGGGTACGGCGGGCGCGGACGCGGGGTGCCGCGCTTGCCCTCGCACGAGGCGATCAGGGCGGTTTCTTCGCCACACACGAAAGCGCCGGCGCCGAGGCGCACGTCGCAATCGAAGTTGAGGCCGGAACCGAGGATGTCCTTGCCGAGCAGACCGGCTGCGCGGGCGGCGCGGATGGCGCGTTCGACGCGCTCCACCGCCAGGGGGTATTCGGCGCGGATGTAGAGCACGCCGTTGGTGGCGTTCATGGCGTAGGCGCCGATGATCATGCCTTCGAGCACCGCGTGTGGGTCGCCCTCAAGCACGCCGCGATCCATGAAGGCACCGGGGTCGCCCTCATCGGCGTTGCAGATGACGTACTTGACGTCGCTGGGGGTCTTGGCGGTCAGTTCCCACTTCATACCGGTGGGGAAGCCGGCGCCGCCGCGGCCGCGCAGGCCGGAATCCTTGAGCTCCTTGATCACCGCCTCGCGGGTCATGGTGGTCAGGGCCTTGGCCGCGGCCTTGTAGCCGCCGTTGAGGATGTAGTCGTCGATCGACTCGGCATTGAGCCGTTCCATGTTCTTGAGCACGAGCTTGGTCTGCTTGGCGAAGAACGGCTCGTTGGCGGGCAGGACATTGTTCGTGATGTCGGCGGCGATCACCGGGGCGGCGCCCTGGCCGATCGGCTTGACCACGCTGTCCACCAGGCTGGCGGCCTTGGCCGCGTCGAGCTCGACGAACATCTGGTCGGGCTGGCCGGGGACGCTGATGCGGGCGATGGGGCCGCGCGAGCACAGGCCCATGCAGCCGGTGGGCACGACGCGGACCTTGTCGGCCACGCCAGCAGCCTTGACCTGCTGCTTGAAGTAGTCGGTGGTGGTGGTGCTGGTGCCGGGGAGCTGGCAACCGGCGCTGCCGCAGCAGGCCAGGGTGCAGGTGGTCTTGGCCTGGCGCGCGCGCTCAGCCGTCGCCTTGGTCTCGAGTTCTTCGGGTTTCATAGTGGATGTGCTCGTGGGGTGTAAGGTGGGACGGCGGGCGCTCAGGCCTTGGCGCGGTAGTGCGCGACAATCTCGGCCGGCGCAGTGTCGGTCTTGAGCTTTCCGTGGATCGCGCCGCTCACCATGACCACCGGGGCCATGCCGCAGCAGCCGACGCAGCGCACCGACTGGAGGTGGAACAGCTTGTCAGCGGTGCTCTCGCCTTCCTTGATGCCGAGCTGGGCGCCGAGGCCTTCGGTCAGCTTGGAGGCACCCTTCAGATGGCAGGCGGTGCCAGTGCACACCGAGAGGATGTACTTGCCGGGGGCTTCGGTCTTGAAGTAGTTGTAGAAGGTGATGACTTCGTAAATGCGGGCGACCGGCACGTCGATGAGCTTGGTCAGCTCAAGGGTGAGGTGGCGCGGCAGACAGCCGAAGCGTTCCTGGACTTCATGGAGAACCATGATCAAGGAACCTGGTTTGTCTTTCCACTTGGCGACAATCTTGCCGAGCTCCGCGGCCTGAGCCGGGTCGAGCGTGACTGGTGCGGTAGCGGGGGTAGCGGTCGTGGTCATCGGGGACTCCCTGAGGTCTGGCCCTAGTATGTGGTAATTACCCCGAGCCTGTCACCAGCGGACTACCGAGGCGGGCCAGGTATCCGAATTGGGTATGTTTACCTACCCGAATTTGGCATGTCATGATTGCAAATCATTCGCAATGATGATCGGTAATTTTTAACGCAAGTAATTGACATAAAACGATAAACAACTTTATCTCGTTTTCGAATCCGCGGCCATGTCGGTACCTGACTATCCAGGAGGTTCCCAGTAGGTCGGTAGATGACACACGCAAAACATTGATCAAATGACGTTCAGCGCATGGATTGGGCTTGCCGCAGAGGCATCGCGGTGACCAGCGGAACAGAACAAGGCATTTCGTGCACACCTGAGCCGCCTCGTTCGTCTGCGTGGAGACCAGGGGAATTCCCCCGAGTCAGACACCACACCAGCCCGGAACGCCAACGTCTCAGTTTCGGGTTTCGCGCAGCCTGCGGAAAAATGCCTTGAGCATGTGTGCGGATTCTTCGGCCTGAATGCCGCCAATCACCTCGATGCGGTGATTATAGCCAGGAGGTGCCGACAAGTCGACCACGCTGCCGCAGGCGCCGCACTTCGGCTCGCGGGCGCCATACACCACCTGCAGAATACGGGCATTGAGTGCCGCGCCCATGCACATCGGACACGGCTCAAGCGTGACATAAAGGGTGCAGTCTTCGAGCCGCCAGGTGCCCTGGGTCGCGCCAGCTGCTGAGATCGCCAGCATCTCGGCGTGGGCTGTGGCGTCCTGCAGCCGTTCGCAGGCATTGCGTCCGCGGCCAATGATGTGTCCCCGGTGCACGACTACCGCGCCCACCGGCACCTCACCCGCATCCCCAGCCTGACGGGCTTCGCGCAGGGCGACATCCATGAAGGATTGATGGTCGGTCATGCTTGCTTGATAGTCCACGTTCGCCACCGCGAAAAAAGAAGGCCAGCCCGTAAGGCTGGCCCCACCATCAACCATCAACCACCGACCATCAACCGGAAAGTCATTTCCGCTTGGTCATCGTGAGCAAGAAGCCGCGCGTGGGCAGAACCTGATGCTTGACCTCATCCATGATGCTCTGGATCGCCTTGAGCGCAGGGTGGTCGGCCTTGAGATTGAGCGCATTGCCGTAGCCCACGAACCCGATCTGCAACTTGTCGCTGTCGCCCACCATGAGGACGTTGCAGCTCTCGTTGGCGTCGGCGGCGTGGCCACGGATGACGGCACAGACCTCGTCGATGGCCCGCTGGGCGGCCGCCGTCACCTCAACCGGATGGCGGCAACGCTCTGCCAGGCTGGCGGCAAGGGCGGCGAGACTGGATGCGACATCGATGTCGCAAGGCACCTTGGCCTCGACCATCTTGACCTTCGACATCTCGTAAAACTCGATGGTGCCGGAGGAATCAACCGAGAAATAATCGCCGCTGCGCGGATCCTTGAAACGGCCAGGCTGATTCACGTTCAAGCCCATGCCGGTGACCGGGTGCTTAAATTGCAGTGGGAACTTGGCGGCGGCGGCCGCGGCGCCGGACCCGCCGGACTTGGCTTTGCCAAAGCTCGCCACGGCCTTGTCGATCGTGTCGTGGGTCTCGAACAGGGCGAGGAGACCAAGCATCTCGAACAGGGCGATGACCTTGGTAGGCACGCCAACCAGCTTGATGTCGCCGCCCTTCTCGCGAAAGGTATCAACGCACTTCACGATGGTGCCAAGGCCGGTCGAATTGATGTATTTGACGTTCGTCAGCACCAGCATCACGTTATTGGTGCCGCTGGAAAGGATGTCGGTCAGGCGCGACTCGAAGCTTTGGTTGGTGCTCGCATCAATTGATCCGGTAAGAAAGACCGCTTTGGCCTCCACCCCGGTGGGCAGAGTCACGGACTTGATGTCGAAATTAAGGACCGCCATGGCGTCTCCAGGTTTCGTCTTCCGGAATCCTCCGGCAGCGACGGGCTGTGAGCATTCGCGCGCCCTATGCAAACTCAACCGCTGACCGCTGCAACACCGCTTGAGTGTGATACGCAAATCCTGACGGCACCCGTCATCGCCCCTGGTTTCAGGCTCAGGGTCCACACAGTGACACCCCGGCAACGCGCACGCAGAGAGGTCCAGCATGGGTTTCCTATTCGGCAAGAAAAAGACAGCTGATGAAGCGCTCGCCAACGAGGGTGAGCCAAGCGCGAAAAAGGCTTCCTCGCGCAAGCCGATCAAGCCCAGCAGCCAGGCGCCGGCGGCCCAGGCCAGCAACCCGCCGAGCACAGAGCGCAAATCCCGCCGGGTGGTCTCGGTCAAGCCGAGCTCCGCCCCCATCAGCAAACCGGCCACACAGATGGCGGACACCGCGAGTGACGACCTCGACTTGGAACTGCCGCCGCCCCTGCCCGTAGCCGCCCCTGCCATGCCCGCCGGCCGCGACTCCATCACCACCAGCAGCAAACCACATTT
>JBILDK010000092.1:0-8555 GCA_044352625.1 Planctomycetota bacterium | reverse complement strand
GAAGAGGCCTCGACCGTGTCCTGGTGCGGTGCTGCACCCGCGGCCGCAGGCCGCGTCGGAACCAATATGATTGCCGTGGCGGAGGGGTGGACAGGATGGTCGACGATGAATGAGGTTGCGGCGGTTGATGTGCCGATGGCTCTGGGCGACCACCTGGTCGAACTGCGCCGGCGCGTCGTATGGCCGGTGTTGGCGGTGGTGGTGGTGTTCATCGCGGCCTTCGCCTGCCATGCCCAGGTCAAATCCCTGATGGTGCTGCCCTTGTCCTGGGCGATCGACATGGCTGGCCATGAGCAGGCTCTGCGTCTCGGGCTGCCCAAAGACACGGTCGCCTTGCTTACCGTCACCGACTTGGCGGAAAGCACGGTCACCGCCGCCAGCATCAGTCTGTATACCGCGGTGGCGGTGGCGATTCCGCTCATCCTCTGGCAATTGTGGCGCTTTGTCGCGGTTGGGTTGCGACCGGCTGAACGCCGGCTTGCCTTTTTGTTCGTCCCCGCCGGCGTGATCTGCTTCTATCTGGGGGCCTTGGCCGGCTATTTTGTGGGACTGCCGTATTTCTACGCGTGGCTGATCGGTTTTGCCGCCGCCGACCCCACCATCCGCACCTTCACCCTGACGCAGGCGGCCTATGTCGACAGCTTCGTCAACTGGACCGTCGCCTTCGGTCTGATCATGGACATCCCCTGGGCGGTGGTGGTGCTGTGCCGCACCGGGCTGGTGCGTGCCGCCACGCTCGCCGCGTACCGTCGCTACATCATCCTCGGCAATATCGTGGTCGCGGCGATGATCACCCCTGGTTCCGATGTGGCCAGCCTCGCCGCCCTATTCATCCCCATGCAGGCCCTGTTCGAAATCGGCCTGCTCATCGGGCGCTGCGTTGAACCGCGGCGCAAGGAAGCCTGACGTGTCCAACCGCCCCGTGATCGTGGCCAAGATCGGTTCCAACTCCTTGGTCGATGCGCGCGGCGCGGTGGATGCCGTGTATCTCGCTGATCTGGCGCGGCAGTTCGCGGCCCTGCGCGATGCCGGCTGGCAGCCGGTGTTGGTGACCAGCGGCGCGGTGGCCAGCGGCGTGTCGATCCTCAAACTCAAGGAGCGCCCGCCGGGCCTGCCCGAGCGCCAGGCCCTTGCCGCCATTGGCCAGGTGACCCTGGCCCACACCTGGGAGGCGGCCCTCGCCCGGGTCGGCATCGTCGCCGCGCAGCTGCTGCTCACCCACGACGACTTCAGCGTGCGCAAGCGCTGGCTGAACCTCTCCGACACCTTCGACGCGCTGTTCGCCTTCGGGGCGCTGCCGGTGATCAATGAAAATGATCCGGTGGCGGTCGAGGAGCTGACGGTGGGCGACAACGACCGCCTGTCGGCGCTGGTGGCGGTTCAACTCGGGGCCGAGCGCCTGGCGCTGCTCACCGACATCGATGGCATGTACGACGCCGATCCGCGCAGCGACACCACGGCTACGCGCATTCCGCTGATCCCCCAGGTCACCGCTGCGGTGCTCGCCGCCGCTGGCGGTGCCGGGGCCCGGGGTCGTGGGGGCATGCGCTCCAAGATCGAGGCCGCCAAGCTCGCCTCGGCCGCCGGCGTCACCACCCACATCTGCGCGGCGCGGGTACCGCACATCCTGGAACGCATCGTGGCCGATGACGATGTCGGCACGCGCATCCCCGGGCACGGTGCACGGGCCGATGCGCGCACCCGCTGGCTCGCGGTCGGGCGCAAGGCCAAGGGCCAGATCCACGTCGATGCCGGCGCCGCCCAGGCCATCGCCAACAAAGGCCGGAGCCTGCTGCCGGCAGGCATCACCGCCGTGGCCGGGCGCTTCGAGCGTGGCGACACGGTGGCCATCCTCACCCCGGCCGGCGACGAGTTCGCCCGCGGCCTCGCGGCGATGTCAGCTGACGAACTGGAACGCATCAAAGGCCGCCGCCTCGATGCGGCGGCGGCGTTGCTTGGCTATCCGCTGCCCAAGGCCGCGGTGCACCGCGACAATATGCTGGTGCTGATCCGCGGCTGACCGGGGATCACTCTCCGCGCTGAAACTTCTCGACCAGGCGGTAGAGGTTGCGACCGGGGCACTCGGTGGTCTTGAAGTCGCGGTGGCCGTAAACGTTTTGGCGCTTGATGCCATACTGTTTGGAGAGGCGATCGAGGGCGTCGATCAGGGCCACGCGCTGGGCTTTTGGCACCTGAGACGAGTCGAAGTCACCCATCAGGCAGACACCGATGTTGCCAAGGTTGTTCTCGCCGGTGGCGTGGGCGCCCTGATATTTGAGGGGACGGCCTTCAAACACCCGGCCGTCTTTGGCGATGATGAAATGGTAGCCGATGGCGGCCCAGCCCTTGTCTTGATGATTGCGCTCGAAATTGCGCAGCATCGATTTCGGGTCACCGTCATCATCACCAGGATTGCCGCTGTGGTGCACGGTGATGCGCCACGGCTTGGTCATGGGGTCCGTGTCGGCAAGCCTGATCTGGGTCGCGGCCCACGAGGACCGCGGCTGGTACCACGAGGCATCCACCGCGGCTTTCGCGCCTGCCGGTTTGGCCGGCGGTTTGGCCGGCGGCTCCGGCAGCCGCACCGGCGGCGCGGCCGGGGTGGTGGTGCGGTAGGCAGGCGCTTCGGGACCGCGGAAACAGCCAGCAAGGACGACCCCGATGACGGCAGTGGCGATGACGAGGCGTTGCACGGCTCAGGCTTTCTTCAGCGGCGGCGGCCGAGGCGGATGCCGCCAGCGAGCGGCTTGAGCAGGCGCGGACCGCCGACAGCGCCGGACTCGACCAGTGGCTTGGCCGCCGGGGGTGCCGGGGGCTCGAAGCCCTCAACCCGTTCCTCTTCGAGCAGCAGGCCGATGTGCTTCTCGATCTCGGTCAGGAACTGGCCGTCATCCGGGGTGATGAAGGTTCGCGCCACGCCGGTTGCACCATTGCGCGCGGTGCGGCCGATGCGGTGGACGTATTCCTCCGGCGCTTCGGGGATGTCGTAGTTGACCACGTGGCTGACCGCCGGGATGTCGAGGCCGCGGGCCGCGACATTGGTGGCCACCAGGCATTGCAGGGTACCGGCACGGAAGTCCGCGAGGGTGTGCTCGCGCTTGGATTGCGGCAGGTCGCCGTGGATGGCGCCGGCCGACATGTGCTTGCGCTTGAGCACCTCGGCGACCCGGTCAGTCTGATGCTTGGTCTTGCAGAAGATCAGCAGCTGAGGCGGGTTGAAGGTTTCGATGAAGCGGGCAAGCAGCTCGTTCTTCCGCTCGCGTGGCACCGCGATGTATTTCTGGTCTACCCGGTCGACCGTGACCCGCTCGGGCTCGATGTTGACCCGCACCGGGTCCTTCATGTGCTTTTCCGCCATTTCGCGGATCGGCGCCGGGAAGGTGGCCGAGAACAGCATGAGCTGCCGCGCCGGCGGGGTGTGCGAGAGGATGTACATCACGTCCGGCCAGAAGCCGATGTCGAGCATCTGGTCGGCCTCGTCCATCACCGCCACCGACAGGCGCGAGAGGTCGAGGGTGCGGCGCTTCATGTGGTCGATGATGCGCCCGGGTGTACCGATGACGATGTGCGGGTTGCGCTCCAGAGCGCGGAACTGGTCGTCCATCGATGAGCCGCCGTAGATCACCGTGGCGCGGGCACCGCTGGCTCCGGCCATCTTGGTGGTGGCTTCATAGACCTGCCGGGCCAGTTCGCGGGTCGGGCACAGCACCAGGGCCACGGGGCCCTGGCCTTCGATGCCGTAGAGTCGCTGCAGGATCGGCAGCGCGAACGCCGCGGTCTTGCCGGTGCCGGTCTGGGCCTGACCGATGAGATCCTTGCCCGAGAGCGCCAAGGGGATGGCCTGGGTTTGGATCGGGGTCGGCGTCGAAAAGCCGATGCTGGCGAGGTCGGCGCTGATCTGCTCGTTGAGACCCAGGGCGCGGAACGCCTCAGCCTTGGGGCGCTGGGCCAGTTCGTCGGCCACCTGCGGCGCGAGCGGCAGGGTCGGCGCGTTGCTCGGCGATTCGCGGCGGTGGGTGCGCTCGGGCGGGCGGCCGGGGCTGGGCACCGGGACGCGGACCTCGGCGACCGGCGCGACCGGCGCATCCAGATGCGAGTCGTCGGCGAAATCGGCGCCAGCCAGACGTTCGCCGCGCGCGGCGGCGGGGCGCGGTGCATCTGCAACCGGCTCCTGGATCTCTGCGATCGCGGCCTCGGGAGCGGTCTCAGGCCGCGGCCCGCGGTCCTCGCGGCGCGGACGATCCTCACGGCGCGGACGATCCTCGCGACGCGGCCGGTCCTCGCGGCGTTCCTCACGCGGGGCCTCGGCACGAGGCGCTTCACCGACCGGGCGGGTCGCGGCTTCGGGCTCACGGCGGGGGCGATCCTCGCGCGGGCCGCGGTCGTCCCGGCGTTCCTCGCGGGCGGGGCGCTCGCTCAGCAGCGCGGTGCTGACGGGATGGGTCTGGGTGGTGGCGGCGGGCACGCAGCGCGTGTCGCTGTCGCCTGCGACACGCACGTCGGCGCGGCGCAGGGGGAAGAGATCGCCGCGGTCGCCCCGCAGGGCGAAGCCCGGGGTGCTGATTTCGGCAATGTGGCCGGTAGGCAGACCAGCGGCGACGACGCTGCCGACCACGCGGTGGAAGTCGGGATGCGGTTCGCCGGCGCAGGGGATCGGCGCCACGCCGCTGTCGGCGAGGAGTTCGCCGAGCCGGGCCTGGGCCCAGCTCGGGGTCGACGGATCGCACAGTTCCAGGATGCCGCCAGTGAACGACTTGAGGCGGTCGAGAACGCTCGCTACCGGACGCTGTTGGCCGCTGAGGCGCGGGCGCTGGATCGGCTGCGGCTGCTGGGGACGCGGGGCCGGGGCCGGCGGTTGGTGGCTCGGCGCCGGAGCGGCTGCACGGATATCTGCATGAGCCGGTACGGGTGCCGGTTCAGCGGTGACAGCCGGGGCGTCCGTGCCCGCGGGAGCATTCACCGGGTCGGCGGCAGTGGCTTCAGCGGCAATCACGACCGGGGCGGCGGCTGCGATGACCACGACCGGAGCAGCCTGGGTGTGGGCTTCGTTGCCTGCGTCGGCCTCATCATCACCGTCTGCGGAGGCTTCATTGCCGCCCTGTTGGTCATCACCCTGGCGACCACGGCCGCGACCGCGCCGGCGGCGCCGACGCCGACGCCGTTCGCCCTCGCCGGGCTGGCCTACATCGTCGGAGACCACGACCTCGGTCACCGCAGGGGCCGAGGTGGCGACCGGCTCGCCGGTGAGGTCAGCGACGGTGCTGGCATCGAGCACTTCCGGCTCGGCGTTGACCGCAGCGGCCTGGTCCGGACCGATCTCTTCCGGCTCGGTGGGGGCGGGGATCGGAGCAACCACGGCGACCGGCGCCTCAGCGTGAGCCGCCACCATGGCCAGGGGCTCTGCGGCCTGGGCCGCCGTGCGTGCGGCCAGGGCACCATTAAGAGCCTGGATCAGGTCCTCTTTGGCCAGCCGGTGACGGTTCTGGATCTGGTGTTCACCGGCGAGCTGGCGCAAATCGCGCATGCTCAGCTGGTCCAAGGCAGGTTGTTCGCTCATGACGTCCTGGGTCGCTATCGCGGGGGCGAGGCCGTTGTGGCCGCAGGTCAGAGCCTTCGGGGCGCACGCCAGCGCGCGCCTGCCGAAAGAGGATCCTGGCCCCCAGTGGTCCGTCTAACGCCGTCGCACGCGCGACCGCAGGCCAGCCGGGAAGGGCGGCAGTAGAAGGATGGGCTCGCCCGGCGCAAGCCCGTATCCCAGAGGTCCGAACAATCAGCGCAGAATGTGGTCGACGATGCCGTATTTCAGGGCGTCGTCCGCATCCAGCCAGTAATCGCGGTCGCAGTCCTCTTCGAGCTTTTCGAACGGATGGCCGGTGTTGTCGGCCAGCAATTGCAGCAGCATCTTCTTCATCTTGAGGATGCGGTTGGCGCTGATTTCGACGTCGGTGGCCTGGCCGCGCGCGCCGCCCAGGGGCTGGTGCAGCAGGACCTCGCCGCTGGGCAGGATCGCGCGGTGGCCCTTGGCACAGCCCGAGAGGATCACCGCGCCCATGCTTGCCGCCATGCCGGCGACCACGCAGTGGACCGGGGCGCTGGAACGGCGCAGCGTGTCATAGATGGCCATGCCATCGACGATCGAGCCGCCGGGGCTGTTGATGTACAGCGTGATCGGCTTCTTGGGATCGTCGAGCTGCAGGCAGAGGAGCTGCTGCACCACGAGGTTCGCCAGATGGTTGTCGATCTCCTGGCCGAGCCACACGATGCGGTCCTGGTAGAGCCGGGTCACGAGGTCGACGTGCCGCGTGTCCTTGCCGCGGGGGACCGCGATCTTGGGGCCGTGGGCGAGGGACAGGACCTGGCCCTCGAAGTCTTCGTCATCGCAGCGCATGAGGCCCAGCCTCCAACGCACCAACGGGGCCGCAAGGGGCCGCTTGCGTCGCTTTGCGCAGGCCTCCTATGGGCACCACATGCCTCCTGTGGAATTCGCCCCCGCCGACCTCGCCGCCCGGATCCGCAACGAGGTCACCATGCGGCGGCGCCAGGATGACGCGCACCGCATCATGGAGTTCACCGTGGGCCGGCGTTACGGCCACGGCTGGACAGTGGTCGATTACATCCACGCGCTGTGGCCACGCTATGTCCCTGAGCTGGGTACGCGCTGGTGCGCCCAGGGCTGCGTGACCATCGACGGCGTGCCCGCCACCGCCGACGCGCGCATGGCCCCGGGGATGTGCGTGGTGCTCGCGGTGCCCCTCCCGCCCCTGGCCAGCGGCGAGCCGGCGCTGCCGTTGGAGCTGCTGCACCAGGACGAGCACTTGGCGGTGATCCACAAGCCCGCGGGTCAGCTCGCACATCAGGCGGGCCGTCAGCTCACCGGCACCATCCTCGACCGTCTTCAGGCGTGGTACGTGGGCCGCGGCGGCCGGCGCGAGGACGTGCGCCTGGTCAACCGCATCGACCGCGACACCAGCGGCCTGCTGCTTGCCTCCTTCAACCTCCCCGCCCACGTCCATCTTAGCCGCCAGGTGAGCGAGCGGCGCATCGGCAAGGAGTACCTCGCGCTGTGCCACGGCGTGCCCGACCCGGCCCACGGCCACTGGCGTGAAGCGCTCGGCCCGTTGCCCGGCTCCATCGCGCGCGGCGTGCTGCCCGACGGCCAGGACGCCCACACCGAGTACCGCGTGACCGAGGTCGCCCCCGGCGGCGGTGCGGCCAGCCTGCACATCGACCTGCACACCGGCCGCCAGCATCAGATCCGCGTGCACGCGGCCCATCATGGACACCCACTGATTGGCGACTGGGTCTATGGCGCCCCCTGTGCCGAACTCGCCGGTCAGGCCCTGCATGCCCATGCCCTCGCGTTCAATCATCCCGTCAGCGAAACCGCCCTGCGCGTGGTCGCCCCGCTGCCGCCGGATCTCGCGCAGCTCTGGCAACGCCTGGCCACCGGCTGGCTGCCCACGCGCACCGCCCTCGACGCCGAACAGCGCTCGCGTCTGGGTCTGGCTTGACCGGCGACGGATCGTCGCAATATTCCCCGCCCCAACCGATGCCCGCTTAGCTCAGTTGGCTAGAGCACCACCTTGACATGGTGGGGGTCACATGTTCGAGTCATGTAGCGGGTACCAGAACACAAGCCCTTCGTAGCCAAATGGTTGCGAGGGGCTTGGTGTTTCTGGGCGCGTGGGTGAGTTGCCCGTCTCCTGGGCTCACGACCCGTCGGGCCTGCAATCAGGGCATTGATGTCCTGATCAGAGTGAGTGCCTGTCCATGATTTTCGATGATTTTCGACCCACGGATCTCGATCTCGGCACAGAGCCATTTCCATGATTTCATGAAACAGCGAAGAGCCATGACGTCGATGATTTCGCCTGCCCAAGCGCTCACTTGGCCTTGGTATTGCTGAACACCATGCCGGGCTTGCTGAACTCGACGTGATTATGGAAGGTGGCGTACTCGCTGACGATGGCGCCGTTCTTGCCCGCGCGCTGGAAGTGCCACGATTCGGGGTTTTCAAGGGTATAGACGTCGCCGGCAGAGCGCTTGGCTACGTACTTGGACTTGAACCAGGCTTCTCCGGCTCCGTACGGCTTCTGATCGGCAGGCATGTCGGCGATCAGGGTCTCGTTGCCGGCGCCCTTGTATTGGCCGAAGAAATCAACACTGCCGTAACGGATGTGCCAGGACTCCATCTTGGGGCCATGGCCCTCGCTACCGCCGACGTGCCGATGCTCGGGCAGCATCTGGCCTGGCAGCAGGTAGATCTCATGGCCCAGGTAGCCATAGGGCTTGCCGCTGAAGGAGCCGGTGTAGCCGTCGTTGTTGCCGTAGGTGTCGTTCTCGTTCTTCCAGAGGATGCCGCCCATGCCGAGGGTCGCGAAGTTGCCGCCGACGAAATCGCTGGCCCAGAACTGATCACCCTTGAGGAATGCCGGTATGGGGTAGTGGTAGGCGCTCATCATGTCGAAATATGCTTTTTTCACCGCCTCGGCGTTGAAGGAGCCGTCGGCCTTGTAAAAGGCCTGGTTGCCGGGGTTCACGACCGGCACCAGCGG
>JBILDK010000091.1:0-8582 GCA_044352625.1 Planctomycetota bacterium | reverse complement strand
GGTTCCCGCGACCGTGGCGTAGGTGGCTGAGGTGGTGAAGGCGCTCTCGCGATCGATCGCTGCGGTGAACGCGATCGACCCTGTGGATTCGTTGGCACTGGCCGTCAGCGAGATGGTGACCTGGGGAGCTGGCTCATTGTCGGTGATGGTCGCGGCGACGCTGCCGATCTCCATGCTCACCGGGTATTCCGGCGACGAGGTCATCTGGATCGCGTGGGTCAGGGAGGCCGCATGGCTGAGTTCATACACCGCATCGTCCTTGGCCCGGACGTGCACGGTCTGCGGCGTGTTGTAGGGATTGGGTTTGGTCGAGCGATTGAAGGTCAGATCGAGGGTTGCCCCCCACGACGAACCGTCAGCGCTCACCTCAAGCTCGGGGCCCGGGGTGACGCGCACGGTGGTGCCATCCGCGGTCGGATCAGTATTCAGGCGAAGGGTGTAGGTCGCGGTCGTTCCGCCTTCGGTCACGTTCACCGTGGCGACGCTCAGCCGGACGCCGGGACTGTCATCATCGATGATGGTAAGGGCGGCCGCGGCCCCGACCGCCGGAACCGTGGCATTGACTGGCGCTGAGAGGCCGAAGCCCGTCACCTCGACGCCCTCGGTGGTGAAATCGTCGTTGATCGGCACCGCCACGGTCTGGGATCCGGTCGTCCCCGGATTCCAGCTCAAGGTGCCGCTGGTGGCGGTGAAATCGGCGCCTGGCGTGGCCGTGCCCGTCACCGCGGCGGTGTTGGCATGGGCTGCGGCTGAGGTGCCGCGAATCCCCCGGGTCACGGTCAGCGTGGTCCCGACGACTGCCGTCACCAGCAGCCGCTCGGCCCCGATCTGGATCTCCACATTCGGGGCAATGCCCGCGGCTGAAGCCACGGTGGCGGTGGTGACGGCGGCATCGATGCCGCCGACCAGCGTCGTGCCGGCGAAGGTCGCATAGCTGACCGACACCGTGGACGCGCTCTTGCCGGTGAGGGTGACCGCGAGCGACGCGCTGCCACCGGTTTCCGAGATGCTCGCCGCGCTGACAGCGATGGTCGGGGTCGCATCATCATCGGTGATGGTCAGGTCGTGCTGGACGATGCCGACTGCGGAAGCATTGACCACCGTGCCCATGGTTACGCGCACCACCTCATTGGCTTCATCGAGGTCGTCATTGACTGGAGACACGGTGAGCGCAGCACTGAGACTGCCCGCAGGGATGACAATGGTGTCCGGAGCCTGCGGGGAAAGGCTGTAGTCGGTGGTGCGGGTTGCCGCCCCCGCCACGCCGCCATCGATGACGTACGGGATCTGCACCGCCTTGCCTGATACCGCCGACAGCTGCGCGGTGATGACTGCCGAGGGCGACGATTCCGCTACGGCAGTCGTGGCGGCAGTAAAGGCGACGGTTGGCTGAGCATCATCGTCCTGGATGGTCGCGGTCAGGGTGGTGATCGGGCCCGCCGTGGCATTGACCAGGCTCCCGGTATCGAGGGTGACCGAAAGGTCTTCATCGACCTCGTCCAGGGTGTCGTTGGCGACGGTGATGGTGATGGTGCCGCTTGCCGCGCCGGCCGCGATGACCAGCGGTGAGGACGTGACCGTGGCATCGGCCAAGGGTCCGACCGTCGCCAATCCGCCGAGAGTAAAGGGAACTGTCACCGCCAGACCCGAGACATGGCTCTTGGTCACGATGAGGGTCAGGGTCCCGGTCTCGTTCTCGGCAACAAGGTCCAGCGAGGATAGGGTGACGGCGGGCGGGGCGTCGGCATCCGGATTGATGGTGATGGTATGGACATTGGTGGTCCCCACCGTCGCGTTGGTCGGCGTGGCAAGAGTCAGGACCGCCGTTTCGGCACCCTCGTGCAGTGTGTCCGCCTTCACCGTGAGGGTGCCGATCGAGACCGTGCGGGTCCCGGCGGCAATGGTCACGGGCGAGATCGGCGAAGTCCAGTCCGCACCCAGCTGTCCACTCCCGCCCGTGCCGAAAAATACCTTAACCTCACGTCCGGAAACCGCCGAGAGAGAGAAAAACAGCGGCAAAACCGTATCGGTAGCCGGTTCGGTCAGGCTCTGGGCAGAGAGCGGCGCACCGGCAGCATCGGTGAATTGCACCGTCGGCGTCGCGTCGTTGTCAGTGATGGTGGCGGTAGCGGACGCGGTGGCGATCGTGGCGTTGGCCGCAGTCGAGATGGAGACCGGGATGCCCTCGTTATCCTCGTCAAGCAGGTCATCGATGGTCTGTACCGAGAAGGTCTTGGCTCCGGTGGTGTCGGGCAACCAGGTGAGGGTTCCCGATGCGGCGATGAAATCACCGCCGAACACCGCGCTGCCATTGGCGTGGGCCGCTGCGGTGGTCCCCCCATGGCCGCGGGTCACGGTGAGCACGGCGCCCGCCACTGCCGTGACCAACATCTGCTCGCTGTCGATGACCATCACCATGCCCGGGGTGGCAGCCCCGGCCACAGTCACAGTGCAGCTGGTCTGCACCGCATCCATCGCACCATTGAGCGTGGTTGCGCCGCCCAGGGCAGGGCCACCGAAGCCGGTGGCGTAGTTCACCGAGACGCTGCTCGCGCTGCGCCCGGTCATGGTCACGGTCACGGTGGCGACGCCGCCCTCGGCTACCGCGACATTGCTGATAGCCAAGGTCGGCGTGCTGTCGTCATCGGTCACCTGTACGGTCACCGCAGCCCCGCTGGTTCCCGTATAATCACCCCCGGCGCACAGGCTGGTGATGGTGTAATTGCTCGGTGATGGCTCATCCAGGGCATCGTTGACCGCCGACACCGTCACTACCTGGCCGGTGGCGTAGTTGCCCGGGGTGAACGACAGCGAGGTGCTGGTCAGCCCAACCTGGGTTGCGTCGCGCGTCAGGGTCACCGTGACATCAGCGGTGGGCTGGGTGGCAAGGCTCACGGTGAGCGCCCGGGTCGTGCCGCTCTCGCTCACCGCCAGCGGGGAGGGCGTCAGGTTGACGGCGCGGGTGTCGTTGTCCTGATTGCCGAGTACCGGATTGGTCTGCGGATTGGGCGGCCGGTTGTAGTTGCTGTCGAGCGAGGTCGAGTTGTTGATGGTCACCGTGACCAGCTGGTCACCATCGTCGATCGCATCGTCGAGTCCGGTGACGGTGACGACTTGGGCAACGTTCCAGGTTGCAGGGGTGAAGGTCACCGCAACCGGGCTGATCGTCGCCTCGACGGTGCTCGGGGTCGTATCGCTCACCGCCAGGGTGATCTGCACGTCGGCGGTGGGCTGCGAGTCGAGCACCAGGGTGAAGGTCGCCTGACCCCCGGCCTCGGTCAGGGCGCCGGCGACCGCCGAGCGCGTGATGCCTGCGACATCGTTATCGCTGATGGTGATGGAGGCGGCATTGTCGGGGGCGGCGGCGGCCAGGAACAGCCCGGCGCCAGTGATGCTCAAAGTCGCCGGCTCGGCCCCTTCCGCCACAAAGTCATCAGTCGGGGTGAGGGTCACATCGACGCTGCTCACTCCCGGGCCGATAACCACACTCGCCGGGATCGCCTGGTAATCCGAGATCGAGGCGTCACCACCCATGTATACGGGGATATTCAGGGTGC
This sequence comes from Planctomycetota bacterium, assembly GCA_044352625.1. GTDB lineage: Bacteria > Planctomycetota > UBA11346 > UBA11346 > UBA11346 > JAKLKR01. Next base: position 5,025 of record JBILDK010000091.1, on the reverse strand, counting down.
CCGGCGTCGACAGGGTGCGGGTGAGGCGATAAGTGCCGGAGATCGGAACGACCCCTTCGCTAGCGGTGGGCGCCAGGGCACTGACGCTGACCGTCGGCAGCCAGTTGGCGATGGGAAAGGCGCCGATCCGGGCATCAGTGGGCACGTTGTTGTTGGCCAGCTCACCATTGCTGTTCTCGCCCCAGGTGCGGATGCTACCCGAAGCGATCACCGCACCCATGTGGAAGTCGCCCGCGGAAAGAGCCACCGCATTGCTGATGTACGTGGTTATAAACTTGGTGCCGCTCACCACCTTCACCGGCAAGGAGCTGTCGAGAAGGCTGTTGTTGCCCAACTGCCCGCTGGCCCCGGTTCCCCAGGTGTACACCCTGCCGCCGGCGACCAGAGCGGCACTGCAGTCGCCGAATTCACCGCCCGCCGACACCTGCTTCGCCAGCTCAGTAGCCGGCAGCGAAGCCGTGACCGGGGTTGGTTGCGGATCGGGATCACCACCGCCGGCCACCCCGTGTCCCAGCTGCCCACGACCGTAATCGCCCATCCCCTCCACCGTGCCCGAAGCGGTGAGCAACAAGGTGTGGCGACGGCCGCCTGCGAGACCCTTCACCATGGTGGTGTCGGCGACCTGGCTGGCATATTTTTCGGTGTCCTTGTTGCCATTGCCGTACTGACCGGCCTCGTTTTCGCCCCAGATTACAGCACGCCCATTGTTCCAGAGGGCCATGGCATGGGATCCACCAGCCTCGATCGCCAACACGGGGTAGAGAAAGGTTGTGTAATTGGACCAGACCCAGTCCGGAGATGACCGATCAGAGGCGACGCCATCCCGCCGAGCAAGCTGGTAACTGCCATTTTCTCCCCAGCTGCTCAGGTATCCCTGGTATTGCAGGGCATAGCTCGTGCCGCCGCCAGCGGCGATGGCCTTGATCCCCGCCATCGGTTGGTACGGGACCGAAACATTGGCCGCCGGCAACGTCTGACCATTGCCGACGGCACCCTTGTCGTTGCGCCCCCAGCAATACACGCGGCCATCGGCGCGCAACGCCATACTGTGGTAGGATCCGGCGGCGATAGCGATGATATTGATGATGTTCGGGTCAGTGATCTGCTGCGGGACAGCAAGTGACGTCCCGGTTCCGGTGAGCTGGTAATAATCATTTGACCCGCTCACCCACACTGTGCCATCTGCCTTGAGGTACATGGTATGGCTGTTGCCGGCGGACACCGCCATCATGCCCACCATGGACCAGGAGGCCTGACTCTGTGCCGGAGTCGTGGACGTGCCGCCGACGGTGCCGGTCAGGCATTGACCTGAAACATTATTGCCCAGATGCCAGACCGTGCCATCCGCTTTCATGAACATGGTATGGTAGTCGCCCGCCGCGAAGCTGCGCACGCGCGTGATGCCGCTGATCACCGTCGCCATGCTCCGGTGGGACGTGCCCCCGAGCTGGCCACCGTCACCCTTGCCGCACCCAAGCACCACGCCGTCATAACGAAGCAGCAGACTGTGGTCCCCATAATCACCGCCGGTCGCAATTTTTTTGATACCAGTGGTAGCGCTGCCGCTCATCTCGACCAAGTACCCCGGGGTTAGGTAGTCGGCGGTATCCGGCAAAACCGTATTCCGACCGAGTTGACCGTAGTTGTTATAGCCCCAGGACTTGACATGGCCCTGCTCGGCCAGCAGGCAGAGGCTATGGTATTGACCGGCGGCGATATCGGCAGCGTCGCTGATCCCACTCACCGTCACCGGTACATAGGCAGTCGTTTTCGTGTTGTTTCCCAGTTGCCCGAAGAAGTTGTAACCCCACGCCCTAACGGTTCCATCCGCTACCCGGGCCAGGCTGTGGGCGTATCCCGCCTCGACCTGCACGATGTTGGTCAAACCCGCGACCTGGACCGCATAGTTGATATTTCCAGAATTGACACCGTCGTTGCCGAGCTGGCCCAAGCCATCGTTCCCCCAGGCCCAGACCGTGCCATCGGCGCGCAAGGCCAGACTGAAAGCGGCGCCGGCACTGATCGCGATCACCTGGTCGAGTCCGCTACCGTCCAGGACCACCACTTGGCGGGCGCCGAGAACATTGCCCGTACCGTCCTTGTTGCCCAGCTGACCTGAACCGTTGCTGCCCCAGGCCCAGACCGTGCCATCGGCGCGCAACGCCAGACTGTGGATTGAACCCGCCGACACCTCAATGCAGTTGGTGACATCGCCCCCAATCGCGTACTGGACCCGCGCCGCGAGACCCCGCGGGTTGGTGGTGGCGTCGCCAAGTTGGCCCGAACCGTTGGCACCCGCCGCCCACACCGAGCCGTCAGCGTCGAGCAGCACCGTATGGGAATTGCCTCCGGCAACCTGCGGTTCGACTGCCTGCAGCCCAAGCGCGCAGCACAGCAAGAACACCGCACGGCCGATCAGGGGCCACACCGACGGCGAACGCTGAGTGTCCAATCGGGACATGGGATTCCTCCTCTAACGGCACTGCTGAGATAGTGCCGCAATCCAGCGATTGATGTAGTATGCCACACTCGCATGGCAAGCGTTGACGGACCGCTGCCCTGGGCATGGCCCAGAGCGACAGACCCACTATGGTCGCATCATGTCCCTTCCCCTTCCCATCCGTGCCCTGGTCGAAACCGCGCAAAAGCGCCGCCTGTTGACCAAGGTGACTGCCGACCGGCTCGGAGCGTATGCTGCAGGCAAGGGGGTCATGTCCCTCGCCGAGCTCGAAGCCTGGCTCAAGACCGGCGATGGGCTTAGCCCGGAACTGGCAAAAAAACTCCTGAGCTACCTGCCCATGCCCGGGGTGAAACCATTTGGCGTGTACCAGCCCCTGACCCACCTGGCGGACGGCGGCATGGGTTCGGTGTGGCTGGCGATGAAACCCGGCCTCGATGAGCTGCTGGTGGTCAAGACCATCAAGAGCGATGTGCCCATCGACCTCGCCAGCTCCCAGGGGAACGAGTTCGTCAAGCGCTTCGAGCGCGAGTCCGAGATCACCCGCCGGCTCGACCACCCCAACGTGGTCAAGGCGGTGGATGCAGGCGTGTCGGAGGGCAAAGAAATGTACATGGTGCTGGAGTACGTCGATGCCGGCGATCTCCGCGATCTGGTCGAGAAACGCGGTGGACTCAGCGAGGCCCTGGCCCTGGCGATCATGCACCAGGTCACCGAAGGGCTGTGCGAGGCGCATCGCGTCAACCTCGTGCACCGCGACATCAAGCCGCCCAACATTTTCGTCGCCTCCGACGGCCGTGCCAAGCTTGCGGACTTCGGCATCGCGCGCTCGACCGATGTCAACCGCCCGGCCCTGACCATGCAGGGCGCGATCGTGGGCAGCCCGATGTACATGTCGCCGGAGCAGGTCCTGACCGATCCGACCCTCGATATCCGCAGCGACATCTACGCCATGGGCGCGGTGCTCTACTTCTGCCTTGTCTGCGATCCGCCATATTCAGGCAAACTGCAGGAGATCCTGCACCAGCACTGCACCGCGCCGGTACCCGACGTGCGCCGCAAGCGACCGCAGATCGGCGACCAGACCCAGGCCCTGGTGAACCGCGCCATGGCCAAGGACCGCGCCCAACGCTTCGCCGATCCAGGCGAACTGCGCGATGCGCTGCTCGTCCGGCTGGGCGAACTCGGGGCGTTGCCTGGAGGTGTGGTCGACGAGTCCACCGCCAAGGGCGACCTTTCTGGCGGCACCGCCTTCCGTCCGGGAACCCTCCCCGACCTGCGCACCATCACCGCCAACCTGGCGGGAATCAGCGAGCTACCCACCATCACCAACGCCGGTGGTGAGCTACCCACCATCACCGCCGACCTAGGCGGCGGCGACTCCGAAATGGCGACCATCACTGCCAACCTAGGCAGTGACCAAGCCACCATCGCCACGGACCTGAACCACCCGCAGGCGACTCACGCCGCGACCCTGGCCGCCGGCCCGATGCGCGCCGATATGCCGACCATGGCGGCGAATCTCAACGAGATGCAGACCATGACCGCGATGCTCCTGAGCCAGGAGCCGGAACCCGCGGTCCCTGCACGTCCGCCTGGCCAAGAACCGGGAACCCACGCAACCGTGGCCTCAGGTGGCGATACCATCTTGCGCATCCTGTCTGGGGCCGAGCCCGCCTTCGTCAAGGTTGCCGAAGCTGTCCTCGACGGCGATTTCAGTAAAGCCCTGGCGGTGGACTGGATCAGCCTCCTGCCTCCGGTGCCAGTGGCGGACGGACCTGGTGTAATCCTGGTGGCCCGACCCAAGGTGGTGATGGGCAAGTTGCGCGAGCCACCCGTGGACCTGTGCCTGCGCAACTACCCCCTCACAATCCACAAGGAGAACTGCCAGCGCATTTCGCGCCAGCACTGCGCCCTACGCGTCGACGCCATCGCCAATCAGGTGCTGGTCGAGGACCTCAACGCGCCCAACGGCACCATGCTCGACGGTCTAGTCGTTCCACCGGGCAAAACCGCGACCCTGGCCCTGGGGGCGGAAAACATCCTGGTGCTCTCGGGCGTGGTCTCGCTGTGGCTGCGTCTGGTGCCGCGGCGCGGCCCCAAGCTCACGGGCCTCACTGGCGCGACCGGAGCCCCGGCCGCCTGCGGCCTCGACACCGACCATGGCTTCGATGCGGTGACCCTGTGCCGCCCCGAAAATCGCCCCGAGCTGGCCTATGCCATGGTTCTGCGCCGACTCAGCGTTGGCGGACCCGGCGCAGACCTGCCGTTAGCCGGCGCACGCACCCGCACCGCGGTTGAGCTGGCACAGTTCGCTGGACGTTGGATCTGGCGCCCGGTGCCCTTAACCTCTGGCGCCGACCAGCCATGGAAGCCGCTGATCGAGGGCACCGAACTGGACTGCGGCGGACGTCTGCTGCGCGCCACCGCTGGCAGTCACGCGCACTTCTGACAACAAACGTCTCATGATCACCGGATGCAAAGCTACCGCACCCAGAAGCAAAGATCCGGGCTCAACAACCAGTATGCTACCGCGACCGATTCACCTCTACTGGACCCATCCTATG
>JBILDK010000090.1:0-8624 GCA_044352625.1 Planctomycetota bacterium | reverse complement strand
ACCGGAGTGGACCGTTCCAGCGACTACCGCCCCCATCACCCTGCTGGATCCCGCAACCCAGGTGCAGCTGTGCGGTGCGGCGCCCACTCTGGGGTTCCAGGCCATCAGCTCAGTCACCGAGCTCACGGGATCGTCGCGGGCGATCCTCGTCGGCGAGCAGTGGGCCGCCTCGGAAACCGAGCGCGCTGACTTCCTGCGCTTCGTTGAGGCCGGGGGCCGGGCGCTGTTGATCAAGCCGGGTGCCGTGCTCCCCCAGCTCGTCCCTGCCGTGGTTCGGAAGTACCGCGCCAAGGACCTCGAAGTCGCCACCATGCGCGTCCCCGAGCATGCGATCTTCGCTGGCATCGACTACCTGGACCTGCGCTGGTTCGATCTCGGCAACCAGGTCGCCCCCTGGTCAGTGCGCGGTTATTGGTTGCTGGTACCCGGAAGCGCAGGCGAGGTACTGGCGCGTGCCTCCGCCCCCCATGCCTATCCGCAGAAAAAGGACATGCCCGATATCGAAGGAGCGGTCATCCTGCGCATTCCCTACGGCAAGGGCGAGATCATCGCCAGCCAGCTCGCGCACGAGGCCGGCACCACCGATCCCATCGCCGCACGGATGTGGCGGAACCTGGTCACCTGGCTCGGGCGTTCCGCGCCTTAGCCAGCGATGATCGATGAGGGTCACGATGGTACGATGGTCGTTTGTTTACCCCCGGCAGGAGAATCTCGCAATGCGTCTCGCCCCAGCCTTCGTTTGTGTCGTGACTGCGGCCTGCTGCTGGACCGCGGAGCCCCCGGCTGCGGCCATCGACACCATTCTCCTGGGCAACGCCGCTTCGGAGTTGGAGCACCGGGTTGCCGTTGTGGGCAAGGCCGACACCGCGCAGCTGGCCACCACGGTGGGCACCCTGCGCCGGTCGGATCCGGTGCGAATCCTGGCGGGCGAGGGCTCGAGCCTCGCGTTGACCCTCGCCGCCGGTGGCGGGTCGACTCCTTTGTTGCTGGAGATTCAGGAGATCCACGACCGGCGTCCGCAGGTCTTCGGTTACACCGTCGCAGTGAACGGGGTCGAGGTTTATTTCCGCACCTATGAGGAGGTTGGCGCTGGTCCCAATCACTTCTTCGTCGAAGTGCCCCGCAAGCTGGCACCGGATGGCGTGCTGAACCTGATGCTACGCAACCACGGCGAGGCGCCGGTGGCGATCGGCAGGGTTTGGGCCTATGGGAATTTCGCTCAGCTGGCACAGGCGGATGGCACTTGGCGACCGATGGGCATGCTGGCCGAAGCCCAGACCTTGATCGGCTGGGTCGGAAAGCCCGGCAAACAGGCGACCTTCGATGAGGAACGCAACATGCCCAAGGACCGCGATCCAGCGGCCTGGACGGAATTGCGCGCCTCATTCAGCGCTGGATCGGCACTCGCGCCCGGCTTCCAGACCACCTGCAATTACCTGAGCCGCAATGGAGCGGCCCTCAAGGAGGAGATTGATGAGGCCATTCGCAAGGCGGGAACCAACAGCATCCTCTGGCAATACAAATTCATGGGAGGTGACTGGGGAGGGCATCCCAGCCTGCTCGATGGCAAGGGCGGAGATTTTTATGATATCCGCTACAGTCAGGCGGTCTACGATCCGTTGAAAAAACAGTATGGCCCGACCTGGCCCAGCACGCCGGGTGGCACCATCTGGCCGACCGCCGGCGAAGCGACCCTCAACCGTTTCATCATGGATCGCTCGCGCCTGACCGCGCGCATGCTGAGCGAACGCATTGGCCTGTTGGCGGCGCAGGGGGTGCGACCAGCCGACGTCTGCCTGGTCGGCGATGAAGGGCCCAGCTATTGGTGGCAGAACGGCTTCGGCGATTTCTCCCCTGACCTGGTGGCGGCGGCCGCACACAATGGGGTGACGCTTGATCCAGAGCAGTTGAATCCTGCTGCGCGGAGGTGGATGTTCGACAACCTCACAGCGCGTTATTCAGAACGCTGCCAGGCCATCGCCGAAGGTCTGGGCCGCGATGTCATCGCCGTCGATCATGGTGTGGTCGCCCTGCCTGCCACGCAACTCGCCGATGCCGTCTATTCCCATCCCTTCATGAACCAGGTCTTCCCGTTGTTCGACCGACGTTGGGAAGGCTGGCAAAATGGGGCCAATGAGCACGCCTGGGTCGGCGGCGAGCCGCTGGAATACGTCAATCCATCGTTTGCCGATTACATCGCCTGCCAGGGAAGCCTGGCGATGGTCAATCTGTTCCGCCCGATCCTCGATGTCCCATACCTCGAGAAACTGTACCAGTGGGGCATGGGGCACATCGCCTGCTATCAGGAATTCTCGGGCGATGCCAAGATCTTCAGCCAGGCCCTCGCCGGTGTGGACGCCCGGACCAGCCAGCCGGTCCGCCATTACTTGCGGAAATTGGTGGACCTGGAGTTCTCGCGGATGGCGACCCTGGCGGTCGATGGGCTGATCCCCGATAGTGATAACCTGGTGCTGTCGCCCACTATGGCCAAGACCATCCACCTGATGGATCCGACCAAGCCGGGTCTCCTGGTGGTGCTCCTGGATGGCATGAACAAGCCGTTGCCAGAGGGCCTGACCCTCCATCTCGATTTCGGAAACGGGCCGACCAAGGATAAACTCGCGAGCGGGGTCGCCATTGCTGTGGGTGCGGATATCGAAGGCCTGCAACAAATAGCTCAGGTTCCGTCCAGTCAATTCAGCCGGACCTCCTACTGGCCCCGGCAGTGCACCGCAGTCATTCCGCTGGGCACGGCCCTACAGGGGGCCAGCCAGGGCTACGTGGCGATTGAACTGACCACGGCGGATGGCTCCATCGAGACCGGCCTGCGCAGTGTCTCGGTGCAGAGTGCCTGGACGCTTCAGAGCGGTCAGCTGGTGGGTGGCCTGCCGACCAATCGCGAGATGCGCATCCGCCGACTGTGGCTGCAAGACCGCGCCGTCACCGAACGTCTGCTCGCCCGCCATCGTGCCGCAGGCGGCGCCGCGACCACGCTCGCCGAAGCCGAGGGTCTGCTCGCCAGCGGCAAACCCAGGAAGGCCCGAAAACTCCTGAGCGGCGCTCATTCGCTGTTGCTGCCTGCCCGCTTCGCGGTCCGCGGCAGGGGACCACTCGGCCCCTATCCGATCACCGTCGCCTGGAAGGATGCAGCGGCCACCGCGTTGGTGGAACTGCGCCAGACCGGCAAGGACGGAAGTGAACTGGTTATCCAGGCGGACGCCAACATTGAGGCTGAGATCCGCTGCGGAGGACTGACGCCGGGGAAACGCTTCACGCTAACCGTGCAAGAGGGCGGCCTGGTCCGACTCGCAGCCGATCCGGCCGGCGCGTTGGTGGCGGATGCGTCTGGCTGGGCGACTGCAACCTGCACCGTGGCCGTCAGGCCGACCATCGGTGGCGACGGCTTTCTGGCTACGAACACTGGCAGGGTGCCGAGCCGCGTCCTCATCGCCCTCAGCTCAGATAAAGATCGGTACGAGGTCCAGGACCCCGCCTTGGCCCTCTTCAATCCACTGCACATCACCTCAGCCGCCACCGTGGTGCTGGAACGTCGCCGCGACGGCGAGGCCGACGCCCCCGTCAAGAAAGGTCCGAGCACTGGCGACCGGGTCGAGATCACCCTCGACGAGGCTGGGCGGGCCATCGCGTTGCGCTCGACCTACGGTGAAGCCAGCGGCACGATCCGCACCTTCACCCCGCCGGCCGTGCATCCTGCGCCCTGTAACGGCATCATCGAACTGGAGGATGGCCGCCGCTTCGAAATAATGTACCGGATGGGCGGATTCACCAAATTCACCATTCCTGGCCTGAAGCCGTTCGCCCGCAATAATTCCATCGACGACTATGTCGCCGCCATCAAGCCCGGCATGACGGTGCGGCTGACCTACAGTCCGCCGCTGATTGACGGGGTGCTGTCGCGGCTGATCACGGTCACCACCGATCCCGCAACCAAGCCCTGACCGTTCCTGCGTACTGCTCCGACCATCCCTGAGACCCACATGAACACGCCCGTCGACTTTCCCCACCACCCATACCGCGACGGTGGGATGGATCCCCAGCCCACCGGCTGGCCGCTGACGCCGGCCGAACGGGCCTATGTCCTGCTGAACGCCAGCCGGCGCCGGCCGGTCACGGAATCGGGTGCAGTTCTGCCCGCCATGGAGCCGGTCACCCCCACTGCCGGATATTGGCCGAGCTACCCGGGTGACACCAACGATGGCGACACCCGTTGGCTGGATGCCCACGCCCGCCTGGTTGACCTCGCCCGTCGTCAGGACGGCCCGGTCGACCTCGTGCTGCTCGGCGATGGCCTCATCCAGGGTTGGGGCGGCGGCTGGAACGGTTCGCCCTGGCGCCGGCAGTGGCAGGAGTTCTTTCCCGATTACCGCGCGGTGAACCTGGGACTCACCGGTGACCGCATCGAGCATCTGTTGTGGCGCCTTGAGCACGGCGCCCTTGACCACCTCGACGCCGCGGTGGTGGTGGTGCTCGCCGGTTCGGCCAATCAGCCTTCCGCCACCAATGCCGCTTGGCTGGCCGCCGGTCTCGCCCTGGTGGTGCGAAGCATTCGCCTGCGCCTGCCCAAGGCTCAGGTGGTTCTGATCAAGCCCTTGCCAGGTCGCGATCTCAGCATCCGTCCCCTCCATGCGCAGCTTGATGCCCTCGGACTCGCCCAGGATGATCGGGTCCATCTGCTCGATTTCGCCGACGACCTGCGCAACATTGATGATTCGATCAAGGGCCTGGGCTTCGCCCCGGACGGCATCCACCTCGACGATGTCGGTTATGAGATCGCCGCCACCCGCCTGCGCACGCTGCTGCGTCGCTTGGTAGGTCGCTCTGGCGGCGGCCGTTGGGAGGACCCTCCGCGCACGCGTTTGCGCCTGATCCACGAGCATCCCGCCGCACTGATCCATGCCGGTCATCCGGACGCGCGCGGCAATGTCTACGGTCTCGAAGGTGGCTCGGTGCTCAAGGTGGGCGGCCTCTACCATCTCTTTTCCGCTGAGAATCATGGCGAGCCGCGTTGGAACGCCATGCGCCTGGCGCACTGGACGAGCGCCGATCGCCTGACCTGGCAGCGCCGGCCGACCCTCTACGAGTCCAGCAACGACCTGGTCGGCAACGACCCACGGGCCGCGCTGTGGGCGCCGATGCCGATCTACAACCAGGATGAGGGACGCTGGAATCTCTTCTACGTCGCCTACCGCACCATCGCCCATCCCCAGGGGCTCGCCGGCCGCATCTGGCGAGCGGTCTCCACTGTGCCCGGGCCAGAGGGCCTCAACGGACCGTGGCAGGACGTCGGGGTGATCCTGCAGCCCGACGCCGAGAGCCAGCCGTGGGAGGGGACCCAGGGCGTCGACTCGTTCTTTCCCTATCAGGTAGCCCCCGGGCGCTGGCTGGGATTCTATGGCAGCTCCGACGCCCGGACCTGGTTCCGGGTTGGCTTGGCCGAATCCCCGTCGCTGGCCGGCCCCTGGCGCCGCCGGCCATCCGGCAATCCGGTCGCCCTCTGCGGCCCGCGCGGTGCAGAGAACCCGGTGGTGACCAGGCTGCCCAGCGGACGCTACATCGCGGTATTCGAGTCGGTGTTCAACGAAATCGGCTTCGCTTACGCCGATTCCGCGGACGGTCTCGTCTGGTCAGAGGCCCACGAGTTGGAGGTGAGCGCCTCCAACCACAGCCTGCGCAAGGTCCGCACCCCACTGGGCCTCATTGCCGAGGATGACGGCACCTATTCGCTCTTCTATACCGGGTTCAGCAAGGCTGACAGCCGGTGGGGCGAAGTCTGGTACACGCGTATCCAGGTCGAAGCCCTCTGATCTGTGTGCACAACCGCTCAGGCATTTGCGCCCCTGAGCGGTGGCAGCCCCAGGATGCAATTCAGAGCGCCATTCCCGTCAGCGACCTCCTCCAGGTGTCGTTGCGCCTTGACCTCAGCCTCTCCCATGGTGCCAAGCCGTTGCATGGAGCGGAGGTCACAGGCTCGAATCCCTCTCTGTGTGCCACACCGATGCCCTGATTCCGTCGATCGGGGGTACAGGCACGCATAATTCGCGTCTTGGCTCCATCTATCCGGGTATGCATAGCCATCACGCGACCCGGATTCCATCCTCCACCCTGTTCAACCATGGAAGGCAATGTGCCGTCACTGTCGCCATGTATATCTTGCTGCTGGCAAGCTTTGGATCGCTCCAGGCTGTCGACGCGAACAGCTCCTACCGCATACAAGTATTTGAGCCCTCCCTTCCTGCAAATTTCCCGATGCATGATGGCTTCATCTCCAAGCTTTCAGGTGGCCCTGTCGACTGGACCGGGTTGTTTGTACAACCTGCAACCGCTGTGTATCAATATGAGACTGGTTCCGTAGCCCTCACGGTTAATGGCACATCCGTCAAAGTGGTCGTGGCGGCTGATCCACCATGGCGGTGGATCATGACGTTGACCGGATCCATAGACAGTCAGGGCAACATGGCTGGCGACTGGACTGACAATTTTGGTAGTAGTGGTACCTGGACAATGGACCTTGAGCTTCCGGAATCCGACCTCACCCGGGGCACGGCCCGGCGTGCGGACGGAAGCACTGACGCGGTGGGCAGTTCGACCCAAGGCGTGACCCAGGTGTTGACCTACACCATCACCAACAGCGGCAAGGGCATCCTGACCACCTCCGAAACGAAGGTCATTGCCGGGTCTAATTGCTCAGCTGTTCTGACCACCGCCCCTGGCGCTACGATTGCACCGAGTAAGACCTCAAACCTGGTGCTGTCGATCACGCCAACATCCATGGGAGCATGGACTGCGACGGCCAGCATCGTCACCAACGATGCGGACGAGAATCCCTATAACTGGACGATCAGCGGAACGGCAGCGGCTTCGACTTCGACGACCCCGGCAGAGCCTCAGTCTGCGGCTACCCAGCCAGACTTGCCGGCAACGGCCACTCTTGGCGACCCTGCTGGCAGTAGTAGCAATTGCGGGGTAGGCAGCCTGGCTGGGCTGTTGCTGACGCTTTTGGCTGGGATTGGCCTGGGATATGTCAGCGGTACAATCTGGCCACATGCGCGCACCTATCCCCGGGTGACTCGTCTCTGACCGCATCGTCGCGTGGTGCGATTGCGGATGCGTGGCCAAGGGCAAGGGTGCGAGCACATCTCTGTGTGCTACACCAATGCCCTGATTCCGTCGATCGGGGGTACAGGCACGCATAATTCGCGTCTCGGCTCCATCTATCCGGGTATGCATAGCCAACACGCGACCCCGATTCAGCCCTCCACTCTGCTCAGCCTGGGAAGGCGATGGTCCGTCGCTGTCGCCATGTATATCATGCTGTTGGCAAGCTTTGGATCACTCCAGGCCGTCGATTCCCCGGTCAATATTGCGGCGAGTTATTCCACAAGCCTGCTCAAGAGCGGTGCCTTCTATTCTTCCGGTACGACCACGTTCACCCCCGGTGGTACCACGACCAGGACCGGTTCCTACCGGGACCAATCCGACACAGCTTCCGTGCAACTCACTTTGAATGGCAATGCCGTGACCATCGTCCAGACATTCCCAGGGTCCTGGATCAATACACTCACGGGGCAGGTGAACAGTAACAATGCGATGAGTGGTTCCTGGACCGACAATCATGGCGGATCGGGCACTTGGACAATGACTCCCCCGATCCAGAATGTTCCGGAATCCGACCTCACCCGTGGCACGGCCCCGATTGCGGACGGTGGAACCGACACGGTGAGAAGTTCGACTCCAGGCGTGACCCAGGTGGTGACCTACACGATCACGAACAGCGGCGCAGCCAACCTGACCACCTCCGAAACGAAGGTCATTGCCGGGTCTAACTGCTCAGCTGTTCTGACCACCGCTCCTGGCGCTACGATTGCACCAAGTAAGACCTCGAACGCGGTGCTGTCGATCACGCCTACAGCTTTAGGCGCATGGACGGCGACGGTCAGCATCATCACCAATGATGCTGACGAGAACCCCTATAATTGGACGATCAGCGGTACAGCAGCGGCTCCGACTTCGACTCCGGCTACCCCAGTAGCGAATCAGTCCACTACCATCCAGCCAGCCTTGCCGGTATCGCCGACTCTAGCCGATCCTGCTGGTAGTAGCAGTGCCTGCGGGGCAGGCAGCTTGGCAGGTCTGTTGCTGACTCTCTTGGCTGGGATCGGCTTAGGATGCTTCAGTCGCAGACTCTGGCCTAGTCACGAGGGCCGGTGAGACGGTTTGAACCCGAAAACCGCAGTTGATGGTTCATGGTTGATGGTTCCGACACCGTGAGTTGCAGCGTTGTATCCGCGTACCCAACAGGTGAACGCCACCGGCGCTGTACAACCGTGGCTCGAAACCATGAACCACAAACTATGAACCATCAACCGCGACGTTTTTGTTTAAACATTTATGCCGCATACCGTTACCATGACGCGGGTGTCGGCCGCCTTCTCCGTGCAGGCGCGTTCAGCGTATTCGCGGAACAGCCGGGCATAGATGCCGTATTGCTCAAGCGACACCTCGGGCGGGGTCTGATGATCGACTGAAGGGATGAAGCGGCCGCGACGCATCGCCGGCAGCAGGCGCTCGAATTCGCTGCGCATCGCAGACTCGCCTTTGCTCAT
>JBILDK010000537.1:0-2500 GCA_044352625.1 Planctomycetota bacterium | reverse complement strand
GGGCACCGCCGGTCCAGGATGACAACTGATGTGGCTCATGCGTCCGTACCCTGCACACGCTGCAGGATGGTGGGCATATCTCTTTGAATATGCGTGAAGAAACGGTGAAGGCCCGTGCACAGGTAATTCAGTCCCGGTTCGCCGTCCGGGGTGCGCACGAAACGGTTCTTGGGGCATTCGCCCCAGCATAGCGACAGATGCTGGCATTGGCGGCACTGCTGCGGCAGGGTGTCGCGCTTGGCGAAGCCGAAGCGCTGCTGGACCGGCGAGTAGGCCAGTTCGGCCCAATGGTTATCGCTGATGTTGCCGAGGCGGTACTCGGGATAGACGTAATGGTCGCAGGAGTACACCGCGCCGTCGTGCTCGATGGCCACGCCCTTGCCGCAGAACTCGGCGGTGACGCAGCGCTGCGACGGGAGGCCCAGCGACTGGGCCACGGCGGTCTCGAACATGTCCACATGGATGCGCCCGTAGTCGCGGCGAAACCAGTCATCCCACACGGCAGCCAGGAACCGTCCCCAGTCCTCCGGGTCCACCGACCAGTCGGTGACCACGGAGTCCGCTGCGCCCGGCTTCGCCTGTGGCGTGCCGACGATGGGCATGGCGGCCGGATCCCACTTCTGGGGCGCGACCGTGCGAAAGTCCTTGGGTTCGATGCAGGGGATGAACTGCACCCGCCACACGCCTAATTCCTGGATCAGGAAGCGATAGACCGCGCGCGGGTGCTTGGCGTTGTGCCGGTTCACCACGCACAGCGCATTGAATGGGACGCCGTGCGCGGTGAGCAGCCGGGCGGCGGCCATCACCTTGTTGTGGGTCGGCTTGCCGCCCTTGCTGACCCGGTAGAGGTCGTGCAGGTGCTTGGGCCCGTCGCAGCTCAGACCCACCAGCCAGCCGTGCTGTTTGAGGAACACCGCCCATTCCTCGGTGAGCAGCGTGCCGTTGGTCTGCAGGTCGTTCTCGATGCGCTGGCCGGGCTTGGCGTATTGCTGCTGCAACGCGACCACACGACGGAAGAAGTCGAGCCCGAGCAGGGTCGGTTCGCCGCCCTGCCACGAGAACACCACCTCATCGCCATCCTGCGCCGCGATGTACTGCCTGATGTGCGCTTCGAGCAGCGCGTCCGACATGCGCGGCGCCTTCGGCTGCTGCAACAACTCGTCTTTGTGCAGGTAATAGCAGTAGGTGCAGTCGAGATTGCACAACGAACCCACCGGCTTGACCATGGCATGGAAGCGGTGGCGCTGGCCCATGGGCGGTAGCGGGATGGATCGTGGCAACTCGACGGTGTCCAAGCGTGGCTCCGGAGGAATCGGAGCGCACCTTTTTTTCCGGCTCCCCAGATGCAACGTGATTCAGCGCATCTCAGCTATGCGGGAGCCGGCGTCCAGCCGCCCTTGGGCACGACCACCGCCTGGGCAGGCTGGGCCTCGAAATGGGGCGACATGATCTGCACACCGTGCTCGTTGAAGGCGTCGAGGATCTGGCCATGTAACGCTGAACGAACCCGGAACAGGCTCGCGTCCGCCTCCATCCGGGCCCGTAATTCATAGGCGACGTAGAAATCGTCGAGCGCCGTTTGCACCACGAAGGGCGCGGGTGCGCTGCGGATGCCGGGCGTTCGGCTGGCGGCGAGCATGAGCAGGGCCTGGACTTGGCGCCAGGGCGTGTCGTAACCGATGGTGACCGTGGTGTGGACCACCATGCCATCGGCATCATGCCGCGAATGATTGGTGACCGTGCTGCCCACCAGGACCGAATTGGGAATGGCGACCTCTTCCCCGCGGGGGGTGCGCACCTTGGTCGCAAGCAGACCGAGATCGAGGACCTCCCCGGTGACCTCGCCGACTTTGACGATGTCGCCGGGGCGCATGCTGCGCGCATAGACCACCATCAGTCCGCTCATCACCTGGCTGACCATGCCGCTGGAACCCAGGGTGAGGATGAGGCCGGCGAATACGCTCACACCTTTGAACGCATCCGAGCTGCTCCCCGGGAGATACGGATAGGAGACGGTGATGGCGAACAGCCAGACCAGGACCGAGCTGATACGCCGAGTGGCGCGTGCCGTCTCGGGCTGCATCCAGCCGATCTCCAGTCGTCCCTCCTCGACCCCGGAGAAAAAGACTTCGAGCGCGCGAGTCGCGTAGCGGGCCAACAACATGATCACCGCGACGATGAACAACCCAGGCAAAGCGCTGAGGATCCCGTTCATGATCATGCTGGCTAGATCCATCAACCAGGCGCCCAATGCCCTAGACCATGGCCGGGTGTATGGGAAACAGTTGAACACAAACGTGAGCCACAGGTAGGTGGCGGACAGCGAGAGGGCCACAAAGGGCAGCCGCAACAACGAGCGCGCCATTGCGAGCAACGCCGGACGCAGATCCAAGCCCAGCACCGACGGCATTCGTGTAAAAATGGCCGGTGAGAGCCGGCGGAAAATCACCCTATGGAAGCGCCAGCACGCAAACAGCACCACCGCCAGCAACATGGTGGA
>JBILDK010000538.1:0-2500 GCA_044352625.1 Planctomycetota bacterium | reverse complement strand
GGTCAATTCCGCGCGGTGGAAGCGGCAAACACCGGTACTTCGTGCCGCTTTGCCCTCAGCGGCTCAGACGCACCACGGTGTAACCCGTGATGCGACGCTCATAGTCCAACACAAGTCCATGGGCCAGCGCAGCCTGGCGCAGGCCATCGTCAGGCTCGGTGCGCGGGTCGCTGAGCAGCGCCACGCCCCCGGCAGCGAGCGAGGCGGCCACACTGGCGACAATTGCAGGCACGCATTCGGGTCGGTAGAGGATGTCACCCCCCAGGATCACATCCCAGGGGCCATCCGGCAGTGGCGTCCCCCAGACATGTTGGTGACAATCGGCACGCCCCGCATAATGGTTTGCTGTCACCACCGCCCGGATCCAGGTCAGAGGTCGCATGGATCCGTCGCAGAACCCGACCTGACGAGCCCCGAGTTGCAGTGCGCGCAATCCCAGGTTCCCGCGTCCGCAGCCCAGGTCGGCCACGCGGCGGCCGGTGCAGTCCACCACCGCGGCCAGTTCCCCGCCCAGTCGTTCCCCGGCAGGCCACGCATAGGCCCAGGTCAGATCGGCACCGCCTGGTTCCACATCGTCGCCGGCGGTCAGGGCGAGAACCTGTTCAGGTTCATGCAACGTGGCGAGAAACGGCGGAAAGGAGGGCACGCGGGATCACAAAAGGGTTGGCGCCGTGAGTGGAGCAGGGGGGCGTCGTGTGCGGGGTGGAGCGCTGGTTGGTTGCCCCTTCCTGGTCTTTGGAGCGATCGCCCGGATTCTCCGGACGATCGCCTTGGAATTACTTGGTCTTGACCGCGGTCCAGATGTCCTTCCACAGGCGTTCAGCCTTGCCCAGGTCCTGCTGGGTCTGCATGGTCGCCAGTTGGGCGCCATCCGGATAGATCGCTGAGTTGGTACGGTCTGCCTCGCTGATCATTGGCTTGGCTGCCTCATTGGGCGTGGCATAGCGATTGAAGTTCGAGAGCTGAGCGCCGACCGTGGGGTCGAGGATGAAGTTGATCCACTTGGCTGCACCGGAAGGATTCTTGGATCCAGCGCTGATCATCATGCAGTCGACCCACAGCACAGCACCTTCCTTGGGGTTGGCGAAGGCAACTGAACCATCTGCCGGCAACTCTTTTACAGCATCGCCATTATACACCATGGCGAGGTCGGCCTCACCCTTGAGGACGCGGTCCCGGCCATCCACCCCGCCAGTGAATCCCAGGCATTTCTCGCTGGCCTTGGCCTTGGCCAGGGCGTCGCCGGCAGCCTTGAGCTCGGTCGGGTCGGTGGCATTGACGCTCTTGCCCTGCCAACGCAGGACGCTGCCCAGGGTGCTTTTGGTTTCGTCCATGAAGAGAAAGCGACCAGCGGGCTTCTCACCCAGGATGAGCGACCAACTCACCTCGGCGGGGGTGACCTTGACCACCTCGGTGCGGTAGATCAGGCCGACGGTGCCCCACTGGTACGGGAAGGTGAATTCCTGCTGCGCATCGAACACCGGCTTGGCGAGGTGGATGGCGATGTTCTTGACGTTGGGAATGAGGCCAAGGTCAGCCTTTTGCACCAGCTTCAAACCGATGATCTGGGGAATAATCACGTCAGTGGCGACCACCACGTCGTATTCGGCGGCGCCGCCCGGCTGACGCAACCGGTTGAGCATGTCATCCTGGGATTCGTAGTACTGCATATCGACCTCGATGCCGGTGGCGGCCGTGAAGGCCGTGGGGATCGCTGGGTCGATGTATTCGCTGTACTGATAGACGGTGATCTTCTCTGCAGCCGAGGCCAGGCTGGCGGCGAGAACAATGGCGGTGAGTGTACGGGTCATGGTGACTCCTGGGTTTTGGGCGTGGCCCTGGCCATGGCCAGAACGAGCACGGCGGTGATGGCGATGATGACCGTGGAGAGGGCGTGGATCTCGGGCGAGACCCCCTTTTTGACCGCGGCGTAAATATAGAGTGGAAGGGTGATGCTGGAGGTCGAGGCGGTGAACAGGCTGACCACGAAATCATCGAGGGAGAGCACGAAGGCGAGCATCGCCCCGGCAGCGATCCCAGGTGCGAGTTGGGGCAACAGCACGCGACTGAAGGAATACCAGGCTCCGGCGTAGAGATCGCGGGCGGCCTCATCTTGGTCGCGTTCAATCAATTGCAGTCGGGCCGAGACCACCAGCGCCACGAAGGCCACCTGGAATGTGACGTGACCGAGGATCATCAGCCACAGGCCCAGGCTCGCCTCGACACCGATCAGGCCTGCGATCCCCTGCATCACGGCGAAGGCCACCACCATGGCGGCGGCGAGGATGATGTCCGGCGTCACCACCGGCAGATGGATGGTGACATCCAGCACCGAGCGTACCGCCCGCGGCCACGGCGCGCGATGCAGGCCCAAGGCCAATCCGGTTCCGACGGCGGTGGCGATGGCGGTGGAGGTCGCGGCGAGCAGCAGGCTGTACCAGGCGGCGCTGTGCACCGCCTGGTTGGACCACAGCTTGGCGTACCACACCAGGCTGGGATC
>JBILDK010000536.1:0-2501 GCA_044352625.1 Planctomycetota bacterium | reverse complement strand
CGGTCCACCAACCCGATGTGCGCCGCAGCCGCGGGCACACATGCGCCACAATGCGCCAGGATGACGCAGATCGCGACCTGTCTGATATACGTCGATTTGCCCGCCATGTTCGGCCCGGTTATCACCGCCAGGCGGGCAGTCGTCCGGTCGTCGGCAGAGAGCGCGACGTCGTTCGGCACAAACCGCCCCCGCCCCACGACGGCTTCCACCACCGGATGGCGTGCTGCCTTCAATTCCAAAATCAGGCTCTCATCAACCACCGGCCGGCACCAGCCCTGGGTGCGCGACAATTCAGCCAATCCGGCGAGCACATCGATGGTGGCCAGGGCCGTGGCACAGGTCTGGAGCGCGGGGATCGCGGCCTCGGCCAGGCCGCGCAGCGCGGTGAAACGGCGCAGCTCGACGGCGCGGATGCGGTCCTCGGCGCCCAGCGCCTTGTCCTCATACTCCTTCAATTCCGGCGTGATGTAGCGCTCGGTGCCGACCAGGGTCTGCTTGCGCACGAAATGCGGCGGAACCTTGTCGGCATAGGCGCGGCTCAGCTCGATATAATAGCCGAATACATTGTTGAAGCCGACCTTGAGCTTGGGCAGCCCGCAGGCCGCCGCTTCACGCGCCTGGTATTCCGCCAGCCAGGCGCCGGCATCGGCCTTGATCTGGCGCAGCTCGTCCAGTTCGGGATCGACGCCATCGCGCAGCAGGCCGCCTTCGCTGATGGCGAGAGGGGGATCGTCGACCAGCATCCGGCTGATCTCTGCCGCCAGAGCGGGATCGCCGGCTGCGTCTTCAGCCGCGAGGGCGAGAATCCCGCCGAGGTCCTCGCCCAGGGCGGCGCGCACTTGCTGGGCCGCAGCGAGCGTCGCAGCGAGATGCACCAGATCACGGGCATTGGCGCGGCCAGTGGCGATGCGCGCCACGAGGCGTTCAAGGTCGTACACGGCGCTCAGGGCTTGGCGCACCGCGGCACGCACCGCGTCACGCTCCATCAGCCATGTGATGGCGTCCTGGCGGGCCTGGATCGGCCCCATCGTCGCCAGGGGCCGCGCCAGCCACTCCGCCAGCAGCCGCGCCCCGGGCGCACTGCGCGTGCGGTCGATGGCGGCGACCAGCGTGCCCTCGCGGCCGCCATCTCGGCTGTTTTTGAGCAGCTCGAGATTGCGCCGGCAGGTGGCGTCCAGCACCAGATGCCCGCCCGGCAATACGCGTACGATACCGCGGATATGGGCCAGCCCGCGAGCCGCATCGGCGTCCCGGGCCTTGAGCGCGCCTTCAGCGTAGCGCAGCGCGGCGGCCGCCGCGCTGGCCAGCAGGTCTTCGCTGGGGCCGATGCCGAAGCTGTCGAGGCTGCCGACCTTGAGCCGTTCGCACAGGTGGCGACGGGCCTCGGCGGGCTTCCATGCGAAGCCCGGTACGGTGGTCCACGGCGGCACGACGCCGGGGGCGCACAACCCAGGTAGTTCGGCGGTGGCGGCGGAACGACCGTCCTCGGGGACCAGCAGTTCGGCTGGGGCGAGGCGGGCCAGGGCGAGCACCAATGCGGCGCGATCGGCGGCGAGCTCGACGGTGAATCGCCCGGTCGAGACATCGAGCGCGGCCACGCCCACCGCGCCCGCGATCCCGGTGATCGCCACCAAATGGTTGGCTGCGCCCTGGGGCAGGGTGTCCTCATCGATCAGCGTTCCCGGCGTGATCACCCGCGTGAGCCCGCGCTTGACCAGGCCTTTGGCCTGGGCGGGGTCCTCCAACTGGTCCATGATCGCCACGCGCAAGCCCCCGGCGAGCAGGCGGGGCAGGTAATTCTGCAACTGGTGGTGCGGGATGCCGGCCATGGGCATCGGTTCCGCCGCGTCCTTGTCGCGCGAGGTCAGCGCAATCCCGCCGACCCGGGCCAGGATCTTGGCGTCATCCAGAAACGCCTCGTAGAAATCCCCCATGCGCATCAACAGCAGCGCCTCGGGATGCTCCGCCTTCACCTCCAGGTATTGGCGCATCATCGGAGTGGGAGAGGGGGACATGGCAGTGGTTGGTGGTTGGTGGTTGGTGGTTGGTGGTTGGGAATCGCACAATGCGAGATGCTCTGAGCCATCAGGGCACAGGACGGCCAGGAAGGTGGCCGGTGAAGTCCCCAACCACCAACCACCACCCACCAACCACGCGCGCCGCAAGCGCGCTTAGTGCGCGATAATCTTCACATCCTCAACCTCGACCAACGGCACCTCGCGCCCGAGATCGTGGAGGGCCTTGTCCACCACGCTGGCCGTGCCTTTCACCCCGACCCAGCGCCAGTAGTACTCGGGCAGATTGATCGCCGCGCCGGCCTTGACCTTGAGGAAGGCCACCACGTTGCCGTCGTCATCGATGATGACGTCGCTGACCCCGACCTTGGGGAAGTCTTTTTGACTGACGAAACCCTGGTGCGGGTACGAGCGTTTCTCGACCGTCGCCGCGGCGACCGCCTTGGCGGCGGTGTCGAGATTCCTGAGTTGGTCCGGATTGATTGG
>JBILDK010000535.1:0-2503 GCA_044352625.1 Planctomycetota bacterium | reverse complement strand
GCCTGTTGGTGGCAGAAAGCGGCCAGACCGTCACCGCGGTGGGGCTGGAGGGCATCACCGTGGTCGCCACCCGCGATGCCGTGCTGGTCATGCCCAAGGGTCAGGGACAGGAAGTAAAGAAGATCGTCGATCGACTCAAGGCTGAAGGCCGTGGAAACCTGCTCTGAGGATCTTCAGATGGCCGCCGAGGAACCCGCCCGCGCTTGAGGGCATCAGCCTGCGTTTGGCGCAGGGCGGGTGGTGAGTTGCGTTTTTTAGGCCAATTGCGACAGGCAGGATCAGCGGCCGCTCAACGATGGGTAAGCAAGACGATGGCCTGGGCCTGGATGGCCTGTTTAGCTCCGACCGCATCGCAGGTCTCATTGGTCCGCGCCTTGAGCCCGACCGCGTCGGGGCCAAGGTCGAACAGCTCCATCAGCCGCCGCCGCATTCCCGGTTTGTGCTCGGACAGGCGTGGGGCCTGGGCGATGATATTCACGTCAAGATTGACCAATCGCCATGCCTCAAGCGCCGGCAGTGCGAGTACCAAGTGGACGAACTCAGCCGAATTCCGGCCCCGGTAGAGGGGGTCGGTGTCCGGAAAATGCTCGCCCAGGTCCCCGGCCCCGACTGCGCCGAGCAAAGCATCGCACAGGGCATGAAGTACCGCATCACCATCGCTGTGCGCGACCAGTCGGTAGGGACACGGGATGCGGCAATTGGCCAGGACGATGCCATCCCCCGGTTCGAGCCGGTGGATGTCATAGCCGATCCCGACCCGCTGGCTCACGCGGTGATCTGCTTCTGATAGTCGGCCTCGGACAGCAGTCCGGCCAGCGGATCGGAACCGGTGGCCTTGATCTTGGCGAACCAACCCTTGCCGCCCGGATCCTGATTGACCAGTTCCGGCTGATCAGCCAGGACCGCGTTGACCGCCACCACGGTGCCGTCAACCGGGCTGTAATAGTCGTTGACGGACTTGACCGATTCGATCTCGGCGCAGGCCTTGCCCTTGCTCAGAGTCGAACCCACCGTGGGCAGACCAACGTGAATGACCTCACCGACCTCGCCGGCAGCGAAGGCCGAAAGGCCGATGATGATCAGGTCGCCATCGCGGCGAGCCCACTCGTGGGTCGGAAGATAGGATGCGCTCATGGGTCATGAAGGTATGGAGACGTGGATCGTGGCAACTCCTGGTCGGTACGGTCGCGGCTGACGCCGCGGGTACGGTTGCGGCTGACGCCGCGGGCGCGGTCGCGGCTGATGCCGCGGGTGCGGTGCGCTGGGCGCCCGCCCGGACTCAACGTAATGCCATTGCCCTGGGATCGCCGAGTTGAACTCGGCCAGGTGCATGAATCCGGTCCCCACCATCCCTCGGTTGGCTGTATAATAATGTCCGATAATATATATTATGTAATTCTATAATTGAACTAAGATGTTTGTTGTAAATTATTTATGACAATTGTTGAAATGGTCGCAGGTGCCTCTGCGTTCGCGCTGATCAAGGTGCAGCTTCGGTGCCAAGAAACCGCGGCAACGCTGCTCGTTCCCAGGCCAGGGCCACATCACGATGTGGGTATCGCGCTTCCCAGGCTCTGAAACGCGCGCTGTGGGCGGTCTCACCGGGTTGGGGCCGGCAGGCCTGAGCGTGATGACAGTACTCGTGAAAGAGAATGAATTCGATGAAGCGGTAAGCGACCCAGGGCTGATCGACCAAGGGATGGACCGTGATCCCGGCTGGGCGTCGGCGATAGCTGCCAAAGCGGATCTGACGCCTGCGCCCGGCCGGGGCATTGCGCCCCCACACCACCGGCACCGGAGCGAGATGGGGAAACCAGGTGCCGTGGACGTGCCGGGCGATGGCGGGCAGGTCGCAGGGTCCGCCCAGGGGGGCCAGATCGGGAAGAGGCAACGCGCGTTGCTGACGCGCAAAGACCTCGTCCATGGCTGCTCGCAACGTCCGCGACAGTTCGCGCCCCCCTGCCGCCACCCACCGGACAAGGTCATTCCAATGCTCTCGTTGGCTGGCGAGATCGTGATGGATGCTCAGCGTGACCGCGCGCCCACGGACGCCGCGCAAACCAAGGAGCAGCCGGCGATTGTGGGTCAGCCGGATGGCGGTGATCCCGTGTGCCTTAAGAGCGGCTAGCAGTTCCTTGGTCAGATCCGCCGTCGGGTCCACGGCCGCAGTGTTCATCCAAACAACCTGGTGCCAATGCGCACGTCAGTTGCACCTTCCGCAATGGCCCACGCAAAGTCCTGGGACATGCCCATGCTCAGCCGCTCTAGGCCGTGACGGCGGGCGAGTTCGCGGCAGGCAGAGAAGCAGCGGCGGATGGTCGCTTCATCCGCCCCTTCATCGCGCTCTGGGGCCATGGTCATCAGGCCAAGGACCTCCAGATGCGGTTGGCTGCGGGCCAGGTCCAGCACGGGCGGCAGCGCTTCGGGTTCGAGACCCGCCTTGCTGGACTCGCCGCTGGTGTTGACCTGCAGGAACACGTGCATGCGGCGTTGCTGGTCGGCA